>NZ_MIBT01000095.1:0-26803 GCF_001829605.1 Sulfuricurvum sp. RIFCSPLOWO2_12_FULL_43_24
TCATCTCATCCTCCTTGGGATTTTTAAGGCACACACTATCAGGGCTCGGTAGCATTCATCACTGAGACCCGTTTTTCCTAATTGGTTACTATCGACCATTGTCCCTCTTTTCTGAAACATAAATACGAGGAGACGCCATACTTTGATTGTAGTGCTATGTAGATTAAATGAGGATTAAAATGTGTTAATAATTATTTTGCCCAATCGATTTTGTTTTATCTAAAAGACTTGACGTTTGTTTTTTGTGTGTTATAATCGAAGTTCCTCTATATCACTACAAGGTGGGTAAAATTATGAATATCTCTCTCGTCGGACGCCACATCGAGCTCAGCGATGCAATAAAAGATCATCTGATGCACTCTATCGATACACTTAGTAAATATCATCTCGACCTTATCAGTGTCAATGCGGTCGCAAGTGCAAATGAGCGTAAAAAAGGGGTAACAATCGAATTCACGATCAACGTTGCCGGAAAAAATACTATTGTGATCAGCCAACGCGACGATGACCTCTACGCCGCCATCGATATCGCAATCGACCGTGCCCAAAAAGCGCTCCGCCGTTTGCATGATCGAATATCAGATCATAAAAATGAGGGGATGAATGAAGCCAAACAAGCAGCAGCCGCAAAAGTAGACTTGCATGAAGCGAGTGAATCGATGGAAGACGAAATCGTTCCTGCCGAACCGGTACTCTTTAAACCCCAAGAGGTTGCCGAAGTGTTAGAAAAACTTAAAGAGAGCACAAAAGTATTTGATGTATTTTATGATAACGACGGGAAAATGCGAGTGCTGTATAAACGTGCTGATGGACGGTTTGGACTATATTGATCCTCTGTCATCCTGAACTTGATTCAGGATCTAAGATTGCGGATCACGTCCGCAATGACGGAGAATCTAACCACTTCTTCACTTCTTTTACAATTTTTTCATCTTCTCCGATGTCCGCCCATCGAAATTTTTTACCGCTTTGGATACTCCCTTCCAACAAATCACCGCTTGAGCGGAATTTCAAATCCAATGCCGCGATCTCAAAACCGCTGTTGCACGTGCTAAACGATTCTAACCGCTCATTTTTACCGCTTTTATTGCTGTAAAGATAACAATACCCCTGCAATCCGGTACGGCTCACACGGCCTCGAAGCTGATGGAGCGTCGAGAGTCCCAATCGCTCTGCTCCGACAATGACGACGGTAGAGAGATGCGGAAGAGAAATCCCCACTTCCACTACGGTCGTTGCGAGAAGGATATGCCCGTTTTCGCGAAATGCTATCAATACCCCCTCTTTCTCTTTATCTTTTCCGTGAGTGACGTAGACATTCTCAAAATTCTTCTCCCAGTATCCCCGTGCTTCTTCGATACTTTGATAATTGATACTCTCACTCTGCTCCACCAGCGGATAGACGATAAGCACTTGATGGTTTTGGGCTATTTCGGAGCGAATATGCTCCAGCAGAGCGGGAAAATCGCTTTTGCCGATAATACGGGTGGCAATATTTTTCGTAAACGGGGTTTGGACAATCAAACTCACATCGATGTGAGCCGAATCGATCATTGCCTGTGTGCGGGGAATCGGGGTAGCAGAGAATTGAAGATAGTGTGGTGAGGTGTCATTATCAGTGAGTTTGGTCAGGGCATGGCGCTGAGCCGTACCGAAACGGTGCTGTTCGTCCACCATTACAAGCCCTGCCTCAGGGAGAGGGCGATGAAGAAGTGCGTGGGTGCCGATAATGAAATCGTAATCCTCTAACGATCCTTTTTTCGTTGCATTGGTTACCAATGCGATTCGCAAATCAGGGAGAAACTTTTGCGCCTCTTCATAAAGCTGCGCGGCAAGAATCGTCGTCGGTGCCATCAAAATAGAGCGATACGGATGCATCAAAATAACCGAAGCCAAAATCACCATCGTTTTTCCCGAACCGACATCCCCGACGATCATCCGACGCGCGGCATTTTCTCCTTTTAAGTCGTTCTCTATAGCATTTATCGCTTTTTTTTGATCCTCTGTCAGTTCAAACGGGAGGGTTTTCATCCATCTTTTCACATTACCTGAAGCACGAAATGAGGTTTTATGATAACGGCGCTTGAGACGGAGGCGACGCATATACTCAAAGAGTTCGCCAAATTTAAGGGCATACAGCTGTGGTTCACTCAGAGGCTTCGGTTGATCAGGAAAATGGATACCATAGAGTTCACGGGCAATATTTTCAGGCAATCCATCTGCGATCAGATTTTCAACGGTAATATTTTTTTCAATCAATCGACGCATTATATCGGCTCGAAGAGGGGTCTTATAGATTGGGACGAGGGAACCGACAGCGCTGATTTTTATCGGATGGACCATCGTCCATTTTCCTAGTTCCCACTGCGCTTTTCCGCTGAAAAAGGCTCGTTCACCTTTGGGGAATTGATGGATCATATACGGTTTGGGATGAAAAATCACCCCCTCAATCACCGCATCAAGGTTATGGGAAAAAAAGGTTATTTTGAGGGTTTTAGGGGTACGGACGACATGTTCTACTGTCGCATCGATAACGCACGACGCATTGGGGATAAGTTCTTGACTGAGACGGCGATCTTCAAATGTGGTGGGGGAAATGAGAGAGAGGGCGGTAATACTGCCGACCCCTAAACGGTGAAATTTCTCACCGTCCTCACTTGGTAACGATAGCATAGCTAAGATCGCGGATTTCGCCGTGGCGTTTGATAAAATCGTTCACGTCATCAAGGGTGAGCGCACGGATCATATCTAATTCTTGAACACTTGATCCAAGCGGTTTTCCACTGTAATATTCGCCAAATGTTCTGCCCAAACGCTGTGAGAGAGTTTCAACACGAAGAGGCTCTGAACCGAGTAAAAATTTGCGGGCTTGATCCAGCTCGCTCTGGGTCACTCCGTAGCGAACAAAAGTATCGATTACTTCGACCACCGTTTTTTTCGCTTCACCTTGTGATTCTAATTTTGTTTGAAGATAACCGCTGAAATAGGTATGGGTTTTAGCTACAGATAGACGTGAGTACGCTGAGTAAGCAAGCCCCCGTTTGACCCGAATCTCTTCCATCAATCGGCTGCCGAATCCACTGCTTCCTAAAATAAACATCGCGACACGGGCTTTGTAAAACTCACTATCACCCTCCCTCATTGCAAAAGGAGATGCAAAATAGAGATATGCCTGCTCGGTTTGGGGGCGGTTTAAGATCGATTCTTTCGGAGCCTTTCGAGGATCGTAATGACGCTCGTTCCCACCTTTTCCTACTTCTAAAAGAGTTAGGAGAGATTGAACTTTGGCTTTGGCATCAGCTATGGAAATATCACCACCCATTACGATCAGTGCATTAGAAAGAACGATATGATCTTTTTTAAATTTTTCAACGTCGCTGAGTTTGATCCCTTTAATACTCTCTTTAGTCCCGATATTAGGCACCGCCATCGGTGTACCCTCAAACAGTACCGCTTTAAGTTCATCCGAAGCCACCGTATCGAAATCGGCCTCTTTACGAGCGATATCGCTGAGCGCCATCGTTTTCACTTTTTCAAGCGATTTTGCGGTGAAGTTCGGTTCACGCAATTGTTCATTTAATAGTGAGAGCCCTGTATCGAACTCCTCTTTTAAACTGCCAAGTTCGATGACAAAAGTCTCATTTCCCGCATTAGCGCTGAGTTGAATAGCTCTCGCATCCAGTGCGTCGGCAAAGCCGACTGAACCTTTTTTCAATGACCCTTCATTCAACATTTTTCCGCTCATACGTGCCAATCCGTAATGTTTTCCCTCATCGATACTGCCGCTATGGGTAAAAACAACCTGCATCGAAACGATCGGGAGACGTTTATCCTCTTCGAAAATAAAAGGGATTTTCACCCCTTTGACCTCAATAAAATCCAATGTGCTTGCCATAAGTGCTTGCCCTAATAGTAAAATAGCTAAAAAAAACTTACTCACACTAATTATCTCTGCCCTGAAAAGGGCTAGCTTCAGTGCCACAGCGGCTAGCGTAACCGGATGGGCTTTGCTCATTCGGTGTGAAAATCTCAAGTAGATCGTAAGCGGTATTACGAATCGCCGGAGTTTCACCGATATCGCGGATAAGACGAACCATCTCATCTTTTGCCATACGAAACCCCGCCCCCGCACTGCGGACAACATTCTCTTCCATCATCGTCGAACCCAAATCATTTGCACCATAGAGCAGTGCCATCTGGCCGATGTAGGGACCTTGGGTAACCCATGAACTTTGAATATTCGGGAAATTGTCCAAGAAAAGGCGGGATACCGCTAACAGTCTGAGATAACGGTTGGAAGATTGTTTTTCAATCTCAGGGTGTTCTTCCATTAATTGTGTATTCTGACCTTGAAACGACCACATAATAAAAGCACGGAATCCGCCCGTCTCATCTTGAAGATCACGGATGAGATTCCAATGCTCGATAATCTCTTCATCGGTCTCTACCGTACCGTACATCATCGTGGCGGTTGATTTAATCCCTAACTTATGGGCTTGGCGGTGAACATCCACCCACTCTAACGAATCCATTTTTTTCGGAGCGATAATATCACGTACGCGGTCACTGAGAATCTCAGCCCCAGCTCCGGGAATCGATGCGAGCCCTTTGGCTTTCAAACGGCTCAAACACTCTTGAATCGAGATATGGGAAACTTTAGCGATGAAATCAAGCTCAATCGAAGAGAAGCCATGTATTGTGATCGTCGGATATTTGGTGTGAATATGCTCCACCAAATCCTCATACCATTCGATTTTAAGCTTCGGATGAACGCCCCCTTGAAACAAAATCTGGGTTCCGCCGATTTCTAAAAGCTCATCAATCTTTTGGTCAATCTCTTCGAAAGTAAGGACATAGGCATCTTCGTCTTTACCGTGACGGTAGAAAGCGCAAAATTTGCAGTCAACCCAGCAGACGTTGGTATAATTGATATTGCGATCCACGACAAACGTCGTAATGCCCTCTGGATGCAGCTCACGCTTGCGAGCCGTTGCCATCTTTCCGAGTTCTTTAAGATCAGCGTGGCGAATGAGTTCGAGTGCTTGCTCTTTACTAAGGCGCATTGTGTCTATTTGTCTCGTGAAATTGCGTCGAGAACGCCATTGATAAACTTTGGTGATTGTTCACTTCCGAACGCTTTTGCCACTTCGATCGCTTCGTTGATGATAACCGCCGAATCGAGCTCACCGTACATAATCTCATATCCGCCCAAACGGAGTGTCGCACGCTCAATCGAACCTAAACGGTCAAAATCCCAATCTTTGAGATGTTTAACGATTGCTTCATCCACTTCCGCCAAATGTTCCGTTACCCCTTTGAATAAATCAAGGGCAAAATCACGCTGTTTGTTTCGAATTTTTTTCTCTTCGAGAATCTCATCACTGAAATCGGCAATGCTTTGGTTCCCCAAATCGTATGCGTACAATAAACTGACTACCGCCATGCGGGCTTGATGACGTGTTGCCATTATGCGCCAATTTCCGCGTATAAATCTAACATTTCGATGACAACAGTCATTGCTTCAAACCCTTTATTCCCTGCTTTGGTCCCTGCACGCTCAATCGCTTGTTCAATAGTGTCCGTGGTCAAAAGACCGAACGATACCGGTTTTTTGTGTTTCAAACTCACCGTTGCAATCCCTTTGGTCGCTTCAGCGGATACGTAATCAAAATGAGGCGTTGAACCACGGATTACGGCACCCAATGCACATACTGCGTCGTATTTACCGCTCGCTAGGAGCTGCTCGATCACCATCGGAAGCTCGAACGCACCCGGCGCTAAAACGTGGGTCAGCTCATCAGCGTTTCCGCCGTGACGCGCATAGGCATCTTTCGCCCCTTCTACAAGACGATCAACAATAAAATGGTTCCAGCGTGTGCTGACGATCGCTACTTTTTTATCCGTGCGAACACGAAGTTGTCCTTCGATAAGTTTCATAATTTTCCTTTTATTTATTTTATACGCCATCGGAACTCGTCCCGCTTGGCTACGCTAACGCTGTGTTTTCTTCGGCAGAAAGCCCAACGCACTAGTTCGTTATTTTATTGCATCCAATTGCAACAATTTTTCGCTAAGTTCTTCTAATTGTTCTAATTTTAGCATATTCGGCCCGTCACTCAAAGCGCAAATAGGGTCAAAATGGGTCTCAAAGAAAAATCCGTCCACTCCGACAGCCGCAGCAGCTCGTGCGAGGTGTGGAACCATCGAACTGTCTCCTCCGGTTTTACCCGTTCCCGTTCCCGGCATTTGCACGGAGTGGGTTGCATCGAAAATAACCGGAGCGTATTCACGCATGATTACGAGTGAACGCATATCGACTACGAGGTTGCCGTATCCGAAACTTGAACCCCGTTCACACAACAAAACACCGTGTTTTTGAGAAGCTGCATAACTCACCTCATCACATCCTCGGGTTTTAAGCACTTTGGCAACCGAAAAGCGCATATCTGCGGGAGTCATAAACTGCCCTTTTTTGATATTCACCATTTTATCGGTTTTGGCCGCCGCCACCAATAAATCGGTTTGACGGCATAAAAAAGCAGGAATCTGTAACATATCGACCACTTCTGCCGCAAGGGGAACCTGATAGCTCTCATGCACATCGGTGACGATTTTGTAGCCAAAATCGTCTTTGACCTTTTGGAGTATTCGAAGTCCCTCTTCGATCCCCGGTCCGCGATAGCTCTCCAGTGAAGTGCGGTTCGCTTTGTCAAAACTCGATTTAAAATAAAAATCAAATCGAGGATCATTCTGATAGCGTTCGAGCGATTTGGCGATTTTAAAAATCGACTCTTCGCTCTCGATGACACACGGTCCGGCTAAAAGTATCATCCATGCTCCTATGAGTTAATAGTGATATTGTACTGTGAAAAAATTAAAATCCCTTTCGACAAGGGCGTTTATTTTTTCGTAACAGTTCAACCCCTTTAGCGCACTGCAAATGTATACGAAATCGATAACTTCGCATCACTATCGTCTTTATCCAATAGCCCAACAAACCGCTAAAACGGATCCATCCCAGCAATGAGATACTGGCATACTTTCCGCCCAAAGCGATGAGCGTCCCTCGTATCCGTAAATCAGAGGGAGTCATTATTTCATTTTTCATCAATGCTATGATATTTTTTGCCGCATGTTCAGCGCTTTGCCCTGCACTTTGGGCCGAAGGGGAAACCACATTTCCTTTTCGGTCACGTAACTCGGCTATATCTCCAACCGCGAAGACCTGTTCGCATGATGAGAGGCGTAAATACTCATCGACGATTAATTGCCCTTTTTTATTTTTCGGAACATCCAGAGTCGATGTCAAAGTCGATGCAACAATCCCCCCGGCAAAAATCATAAAATCAAAACAAACGGACTCTTTTTCATTGAGAATCAGAGTATGTTCATCGACCGATGTAATGCGAGAGTGATTGATAATTTTCACCCCAAGCTGCAAAAGTCGCTGCGTTGCGTGTCGGACCAAATACTCTTCCATCCCGTCCAAAACATTTTTATGCGGAATAATTAAACAAATATGTATTTTTTCGCAGGTAAGGGTATTATCTCTGTGAAAAATCCGTACATAATGGGCCATTTCCGCTGCAATTTCGACACCGCTCAACCCGCCTCCGCCAATCACGATATTAAATGGCTCAGTGTGCCAACCCCCCTCGCTCTCCATTTTTTCATACAAACGCTGTTCAAACTGCTGTTTGAATGCCAATGCACCGGAAAGGGTTTTAACTCCATGGGCATGTTCTCTTAGCCCAAGGATAGAGCTCGGATATGCGGTACGGCTCCCCGCACATAAGACTACATAGTCATACGGATGACCCGAATTTTCTCCGAGAACATGTTGGTTTTTAAAATCAATCTCACGAACGGTGTCTTTGACGTAGAGCACATGCTCCCCATAGCTCAAACAAAGGGCCACAAGATCGATCGAAACCATCGTCATTGAGCACTCATTGGCAATCAATTCATACGCATCGGTCTGCAGATAGTGATAAGGGTGCTGGTCGATTAAGACGATATCGCATAGTCCTGACATCGCCAGAACATTGAGCGCTTTAACCCCTGCATATCCTCCACCGATAATAACAATGCGATGGCGTTTCATAATCTCCCTCACTCCATAAGCTTTGGAACCGATTATATCACTGTTTCATAATTGCAGTGGAACAAACAACAGCAGAGCTAAACGCCCACTGGAAATTATATCCCCCCAGTTCCCCCGTCACATCCACGGTTTCACCGATAAAATAGAGTCCACTTACTTTTTTACTTTCCATGGTTTTCGGGTCAATTTCTTCGCACGCTACCCCGCCGCGACATGCTTCAGCTTTACTCAAACCGAAGGTCCCTGATGGGGCCATAGCATACTTTCGGATACGTAAAACATTCTCCCACTCATTCGGATTTAAACGATTACACGGTTTATCTTCGACTCCGACAGCCTCTAAAAATGCTTTGATAAAGCGTTTCGGCAACGGCAATGCACTACTGAGGAGTTTTTTCTCTTTTTGAATTAAATTCAACTCAAAATCGGGGAGAAAATCGATCACGATCTCCCCGCGATGCCAATAAAGCGATGCAGAGAGGACCACGAGGCCGCTGATCCCTTTGTGGGCAAACAGTAAATCTTCATCCAGCGTTTTTCCTGCCACATGAATTCGTGCAGGGCAACTGATCCCACTCAGTTCTTTCATCCAAAATTCTTTGGGTTGCAGTGTGAGCCCCACGAGCGCCGGAGAAAAAGGAACCGTTTTAATCCCGTAGTTTTGGGCTATTTTCAGACCGATATCACTCGCACCCAGCTCTTTATAGCTCGCTCCCCCCGTTGCGACCACGACACGGCGGGCTTGAAGTTTCCCTTTGTCGGTTGTGACGATAAAAGGATTCTCCCCCTCTATGGAAAGGATTTTATACCCCAAAAGAAGATCGCATCCGGAAGCTTTTCCCATCAAAATCGAGATGACCTCATCAGAACTTTTTGGGCAAAAATAGTACCGTTCTTTACGGATAACCGGACGTAAACCGCTTGTTTTAAAATAGTCTAAAAGAGCTTTTTGAGGGAAAACGGAGAGTGCATTTTTCACCAAATTTTCATCCCCTAGAAAATGGGTCTCATCCACCTCAACATTGGTGAGGTTGCATTTGCCTCCGCCGCTGGCTTTGAGTTTCAGTGCGGGACGGTTGTTCCCCTCGATAATGGCAATGGAAAGGGGGCTGTTTTGACGCAGCTGTGCCGCACACATCAGCCCGCTTGCCCCGCCTCCGAGAATAATGACGTCGTAATGTTTCATCGTTTAATAAGCCGCAGTACCAGCAGAGAAATAAGGACTCCCGCTACTGATATATTGTCCCATGTGATCGTTTTATGACTCATCAGATAGTGAATCACAATCAATACTGCGGCAATATAGACCATCCTATGCCATGTTCGAAACAATCCGAACAGTTTTTTGGTCGAGGTAAGCGCCATGGTAAGCATAATGACAAATGCCCCCATTCCAAATGCGATGAAAGGCTTTGTTAGCACTTCATGCATTGCATCCTGAAGGTTAAATTCCTGATCAATTCCGATAAATAACATCGCATGAATCAAGGCATAAAAAAAAGAAAACAATCCGCTCAAACGACGATATCGAATGAGATTGAGTTTAAAAAAAACACGAATGGGGGTGAAGCTAAGGGTGAGAGCCAAAAGCCAGAACGCACTGTTACCGGATAGATTAATGAGGAACTTCAATGGATCATTCGGAGATTTGGTCAGTGTTAGAGGGATAAAATGCTCTAAATAAGCAAAAAATCCACGTAACCACTCCGGCTGAAACTCGACACTAAAACGAAGCAATGCATAAACAATCGGAAGTAACGCACCGATCCAAATTAGTATTCTCATTAAACCTCTTTTAGTAAAACTTTCGTAAATCCATATTTTTATACAAATGGGCCACTTGGTTCCCATAGCCGTTAAACGCTAACGTATCTTGCTTAAAGAATTTACCCAAAACACGCTCGCGCGCTTGCGACCACCGAGGATGATCGACGGAAGGGTTGACGTTGGCATAAAATCCATACTCATTCGGAGCGATTTGATTCCACGTCGAACGGGTTTGATGATTGCTGAGAGTAATTTTGACAATGCTCTTGATACTTTTAAACCCATATTTCCACGGCACAACCAAGCGGATCGGCGCACCGTTTTGGGGTAAGAGCTCTTTGCCGTACAACCCCACGGCTAAAATCGTCAGGGGGTTCATCGCTTCATCGATTCGCAACCCTTCTCGGTATGGAAATGGAATATTACCGAAACTTTTGGATTGCTGCGGAAACTGGAGCGGATCAAACAGTGTCTCAAATTCGACATATTTGCTTTTGGAGGTCAAACCGGCCTGTTTCAGCAGTGAGGCGAGACTAAATCCGACCCACGGTACTACCATCGCCCACCCCTCTACGCATCGAAAACGGTATATCCTCTCTTCCAGCGGTATTTTTTTTATCAGGGAATCTATATCCAGTGTCAGAGACTTTTGAACTTCTCCCCCTACTGTGAGTGTCCACGGGCGTACTTTTAAATTTTTAGCCAATTTTGCCGGAGACTCTTTATCGGTTCCGTACTCGTAAAAATTATTATACGTCGTAATTTGATCGTACGATGTCAGTTCCAATGCACTTTTGGATTTCTCAAATCCCAATGCCGCCATCAGTGGCGATGTTCCCAGCAATGCGGCCGATGCACCCAGTTTCATAAACGCACGACGCTCATGATAGAGCGACTCGGATGTTATCTCGGACGAAGGGATCAAATCGTAATTGTGTCGTCTAAGCATCTTCAACCTCCAGTTGGCTATAATTGCACTATATTATCCAAGGGTTGGTAAATGTCCAAAAAACTCCATATAGTTTCATTAGGTTGTACTAAAAATCTCGTCGATACCGAGGTCATGCTTGGGCGTCTTAAAGATTTTGAAATGACCGATGCGAGCGATGAGGCAGATGTCATTATCGTTAATACCTGCGGATTCATCGACGCGGCGAAACAAGAGTCACTCAACACGATCTTTAATCTCGACGCGGGACGTAAGAGTGATTCGGTTCTCGTCATGGCGGGATGCCTCTCTGAGCGGTACAAAGAGGAACTTTCCAAAGAACTCAAAGAAGTTGATATCTTTACCGGTGTCGGCGATTACGACAAAATTGATGAGCTTTTGGCCGCGAAACAGAGCCGTTTTACCCCTGAAGTTTACCTTATCGACGGTGCCGAGCGGGTCGTTACGGGATCGACCTATCATGCCTATATCAAACTCTCCGAAGGGTGTAATCAGGTATGCAGTTTCTGCGCCATCCCCTCGTTCAAAGGAAAACTCCATTCACGCGATCTGGAGAGTATCGCAAAAGAGGTTGAAGGGTTAGTGGCCAAAGGGTACTATGATTTCAGCTTCGTTTCCCAAGACTCCAGCTCCTATCTACGCGACCAAAATATTTCGGATGGTCTCATCCACCTTATCAAACGGATCGAATTGATCGACGGGGTAAAAAGTGCCCGTATCCTTTATCTCTATCCATCCACAACCACGTTGAAGCTGATCAAAACGATCGGCGATTCCAAAGTGTTTCACAACTATTTCGATATGCCGATTCAGCACATCAACGATGATATGCTTCGTATCATGAAGCGGGGATTTGGCAAAGCGAAAACCCTCGAACTCCTTAATGCTATGAAAGCACTCCCTAATGCATTTATCCGCACCAGCTTTATCGTCGGCCACCCGCAAGAGTCTGAGTCTATGTTCGAAGAGATGGCAGAATTTGCCGGTAGCTTCGGATTTGATCGCCTCAACGTCTTTAGCTACTCCGATGAAGAGGGGACAAGTGCCTTTGCGTTGGACGAAAAAATCCCTTCCAAAACGATCAATGCCCGTGCCAAAAAACTGGGGAAAATCGCTTCCGATGTCGAAGTGGCAAGTCTGCAAAAACTTGTCGGTCAGGAAATCGATCTCGTCATCGACGGTGAAAGTGACGAGCACGAATTTCTCCTGAGCGCCCGAGCACTTAACTGGGCACCGGAAGTAGACGGCGAAATCTACGTCAACGATCGTGAAGTAGAGGGCGAACTCAGCTTCGGAAAAATCTACCGTGCCCGTATCACTGAACTCGCCGACAAACGCCCTCTGGCAACCGTAACGGGAAATGTCTGAACTTCTTCATCTTGAGCGTCTAAGGGAGGGGAGAGTTCTCCTGGCCTTCTCGGGAGGAGTTGATTCAACCGCCCTCTTTCATCTTCTCCTTGAGGATAATATTTCGTTTGATATTGCCCATGTCAACTATCACACCCGCGACACCAGTGAGCGTGAAGCGCAAAGCGCCATTGATCTCGCCCAAAAACATAACCTCCAATGTCATACCCATTCGTGCCGTTTAGGTGGTGCTAATTTCGAACATCGTGCCCGCGAAGAGCGATACCGATTTTTTGGCTATCTGATGAAAAAATACGGCTATACCTATCTCCTCACCGCCCATCAGCTTAATGATCGTTTGGAGTGGCTGATGATGCAGATGTGTCGCGGATCAGGTTTACCGGAGATGCTGGGAATCCGTTCACACGATACACGCGAGGGGATTGAAATCCTCCGCCCTCTTCTCGAATGGGATCGTGAATCGATTGAAGAGTATCTTCATATTTATAATATCCCTCACCATATTGACGAGAGCAATGCGGATGAACGGTATACCCGCAATGCTTTTCGGCATCGATACAGCGCACCCATGATGCATGAATATCGTGATGCTATCCGCCGAAGCTTTCGTTATCTCGAAGAAGACAGCGAATCGCTGATTCACCCCGTTGATTTTATGAGTATAGAGGCTCTCTCTTATGCCCGAAATCCTGAAAATATCCGCTCATTAATGGTTGGAATTGATACCTTTTTTAAAAACAGAGGGTATTTGCTCAGTCAACATGACAAAAAGGCGTTGAAGCGTGGCGGTGAACATATTATTGCCCGTCATACCGTAGTATCGATTGAGGGTAACTATACGTTTATCGCTCCGTATGAGAGTAACGTTATCATGGATAAAGGGTTTAAGGAAGAGTGCAGAAAACTGCGTGTGGGGGCTAAACTTCGGGGATACCTTTACGGTTCACCCGAAGCAATGGATGTTATCCGTCGATTAAAAGACGACTGAGAACTTCTTCAATTCGACTCACACCGACGATTTCGATGGCTGCTTTCACTTCATCCGGTATATCGCTCAAATCACGATCATAATTTTTCGCAGGGATAAGAGCCAGCTTCATCCCCGCACGGTGTGCGGCGATCAGTTTTTCCTTCAATCCGCCAATCGGAAGGACATTTCCGGTGAGAGATACCTCACCCGTCATCGCGATATCGGCACGCACTTTTTTATTGGTCAAGATGGAAGCGATTACGGTTGACATCGCAATCCCGGCACTTGGACCGTCTTTCGGTGTTGCACCGTCAGGGACATGGATATGAAGGTCAAATCGTTTATACACTTCGCTCGCATCGACCGGGAGATCGCTTTCACGCTCTGTAGGGCTGAGAGGAATAATCGAGTGATCTACCGTAATTTTTCCCTCGTCAATCAACGTTTTGACAACCGAGAGGGCAATACGGGCAGACTCTTTCATTACATCCCCTAAACTACCGGTGAGCTGTAGTACCCCTTTACCGTTAATACGGATCGCTTCGATTTTCAAAACATCGCCGCCCACTGCCGTCCATGCAAGACCATTGACAACACCGATACGATCGATATGGTCGGTTCGGTCGATCTCAAAAATCGTTTTTTCCAAAAAGTCTTTGAGATTTTTCAAACTCACGGTCACTTTTTGGGTACTCGGATCTTCGAGAATCTTTTTCGCCGCTTTACGGACGATATCGGCAACACGGCGGCGAAGGTTACGAACACCTGCTTCGCGGGTATGTTTTTCGATCACTTCTGCCAATGCCGTTTTCGAAATCGAAAGTTCCGCCGGTTTAAGACCGTGTTTCTTCAACTCCTGAGGAATCAGATACTGCTTAGCAATCTGAAATTTCTCCTGCGGCGTATAAGAGCTTACCGAGATAAACTCCATCCGATCACGCAACGGTCCCGGAATTTGTCCTACGTCGTTCGCCGTCGCGATAAAAATCGCTTTGGAGAGATCGAGGTTGAAGTTGAGATAATAATCTCTGAAATGGGTATTTTGCTCCGGATCGAGAATCTCCAACAATACCGCCGTCGGATCACCTCGATGCGATTTCGCTACCTTGTCGATCTCATCGAGGACGATGACCGGATTCATTTTTTTCGCTTCGATCACACCCTGTACGATTCGCCCCGGCATGGCACCGATGTAGGTACGACGATGTCCGCGCAGTTCGTTAACATCTTCGAGTCCACCCAGTGCGATTCGCACAAGAGGACGTTTAAGCGCTGTGGCTATCGAGTTGGCAAGTGAAGTCTTACCCACACCCGGAGGGCCCGCGAAACAGAGAATCGCACCGCGCCCCTCTTTATCGGCAATACCGCGCAATTCCAACAACTCTTTGACCGAGAAGAATTCTAAAATGCGTTCTTTCGGTTTCTTGAGTGAGAAGTGATCTTTGTTGAGCTGGTTTTCGACGTCGTGGATATTGAGCGCTTTTTTTGACTCATCACCGTAAGGAATCTCCAATACCCATTCGAGATAGGTCTGAATCATCCCCGCATCGGCACTGTCAGGGTGCATCCGTGCAAAGCGCTCCAGCTGTTTGTTGATCTCTTTGTACGCATCAGGATGCATTTTATCTTTTTTGGCATCAAGCTTTTTACGGAACTCTTCGATCTCTTCGTCACGATGGGTATCGGTTCCCAGCTCTTTTTGGATCTGCTTGAGCTGTTCTTTGAGAAAATACTCTTTGTTCACTTTTTCAATGCGGGAATGAACTTTGGATCGGATCTCTTTTTGGAGCTTGGAAGCTTCTGTCTCTTCAATCAATTCATCAATCAACATCAAAAACCGTTTTTCCGGATCACGCTCGATAAAAAGTTTGTAGGCATTCTCTTTTTTGATCTTGATCGAACTGCAAATCAAATCGACGATACGATTGTATTCGTGATTCTCTTCGATCGTACGAAGCAAATCGGGGGGAAAATAGTTGCTTACCTGCGAAAGTGCACGTACTTTTTCACGAAGCACTTCCAAAATTGCATCCATTTTGAGTTCGTTAACCGCATTGGATGATATCAAATCGACATGGGCACGTAACGGATTATCGTGTACCATTTCTATGACATGACCACGCGCCAGTCCTTGAAACAGTACTTTAATTCGGCCATCAGGTAACACGACCTTACGCATTATCGAACCGATTACTCCTGCATCATAGATCGAATCACTTTCCCGTTCCCCTTCGTGCTCTGGTTTCACGGGGCATACAATAACGAGAGAATTATTTTCAATCGCTTCGGCAGCAGCGGCAATATTTTTCTCATCGTTTAGAAATAACGGTGAGATCATAAATGGATATAAAAAAAGCTCATCTTCGGCAATAACCGGTAAATTAGTGGGGAAAGAGCTGTAATTACTGAGTTGCATGGGAAAAAATCCTCTTATTTACTTTGATTATCATCCATAGAGATGACATTGCGTGTTTTCGGAATAAGGAAATCATACCAACTGCTGCTTCCATCACCTTCAAACATTTCACGATACCACGGAATATCGGCATTAACGACTTCATCCGCTTTAATCCACGTTACCGGAGCCATTGAACGATAATACCCTGCGCCTTTAGGTTTGCCTAAACGCTCATACATTTGGGCAATATTTTCATTCAGTACTCCACGAGCGAGTTGCAATTGTGTTTCCATCGTATTAATTTGCGGTAAATAGGTGGAATACGGGTAACTCATTTTAAATGTCTCCACCCCTTTTAACGTTTCATCGATCAATCCCTGATCCCGTCCCGGATTCGGAAGGGCCAAGAATTTTGCTTTGATTTTCAAGAACTCCGCATTCTCGCGCCCTGCAGGAGTGGCGTAACGACGGATATATTCATTAAGAAAATGTTCCGCAAGCAGATATTCATCATGCGCCATATGCGCTTGAGCCATAATCATGGTTGCTTCCGCTAAAAATGGAGAACTGATATGCTCACTTTGAAGTGAACTAAAATAGCTGTCTGCTTTTTCCAGATTACCGTTTGAAACTGCCGTAACCATCTTTTCATACCAATACTCTGCAGGCTTATTAAACTCTTCGAGTTCTTTACCGCATCCGGTAAGAAGAATAAGTGCCGTCATTGCGATTAACCATGTTCTAATCATTGAGAAAACCTACGCTCTATTTGAAATTATCAGCTATTTTACCGTAAAGAGATTAAACACCCCTACAATGAGTTGAAACTTTTTAGTTTGATGTGTTAAAATCAGTCCATTATAGATATAAGAAGGTAGTTATGCAATTTGATTTAAAACTTCCCCTGCTGGGTTTTGAAGCAGTCTCGAAAATGGAGCTTCAAAAACTGGACGAAATTTTTTTACGGTTAGAAAGTGTTGGAGATGGTCCCTCTTTTACCTTAATCAACCCTTTTGCATTACGCGAATACTCTTTCGATATCCCTTCCTCACTCCAAGGATTGTTGGGGATTACCCCTGAGAGCAACCTTTTGATTTATAACATTATGATTTTACAAACGCCCATCGAAAAATCGACCATCAATTTTATCGCACCTCTGATTTTTAATACCGACAATCAAACCATGGCCCAGATTATCGTCGATAACCGTGCCGATTTCGGAATTGCCGAGCCGGTTGAAAAATACCTCAAGGGATCTACCAATGGCTAAATCGATCACCTTCGTCGGCAACGGGAAAATGGCCCTTGCCCTTGCAAAAGGGCTTTGTGAAACCCATGCGATCGAGGTGATCGGCCGAAGCATGGCTGCGATGGAAAAATTCGAGCAATCCTTGAATATCCCGCTTAAAAAAACACTTTACACGGATGCCGACATCACCAATAAAACGATTATTTTGTGTGTCAAACCGTCTAACCTTAATGAAGTAGCCCCTTATCTTAAAGGGAATGCGCATGCGTTGTACTCGGTTTTGGCCGGTACACCCCTGGCAGCACTTAAAATAATCTCTGCACGTACGTATTGCCGTGCAATGCCTAACCTTGCTGCGGAAGCGGGAGCATCTATGACCTCTTTGGTCGGCGACAGTACAATCGCGACCAATGCAATCGCATTGTTTGAAACGATTGGCTCAACCCTCTGGCTTAGCAGTGAAAAAGAGCTCGATATTGCAACCGCCCTCGCCGGAAGCGGACCGGCATATCTTGCTCTCATTGCCGAAGCACTCTGTGATGGAGCGGTACGTGAAGGGCTCAAACGTGATGATGCCATGGTATTGATGCGCGGCCTTTTCAATGGATTTGGCAAATTGATCCAAACCACTCATCCTGCCCTCCTAAAAGATGCCGTTATGAGTCCGGGAGGAACAACGGCCGCCGGTTATGGGGCATTGGAAAAAGGGAAAGTAAGAGAAGGGTGTATGGAAGCGATTCATGCGGCCCATGATCGTGCCAAAGGGATGAAATAATCCCCTTTTAATGGTGAGGCGGCGGAGTATGTTCCTTCATCGGAGCATGCTTTTTCGTTTCTTTCTTAGGAGGAAGAGATGCTTCTTCATTCTTTTCTTTTTCCAAAGAGGCGTTATGCACTCTCATAGTAAAACTTGAGCGAATTTTATCCCCGTCTCTCTCAAAATGGATCGGAAAATTAACCCCGATTATCCATTTACTTTTATTGACCGATTCAATAAAGTTGTAAAAACTTTCCGGTGATGTAATTTTAGAGGTTGCATTCACTTCGTAAACTGTAAAACTCCCATTTGTTTCAAATGTTGTCACTTCGGTTAGATACAGATCGGTGAACTCTTGTTTATAAATTTTTTCAAAATGATCAGGGTTAAAAGAGGTGTTAAACGCTTTAATCGTATGCCCATTACGTTCTTGAAGTTCTTTGAGACGCTCTTGTGTTTGATCGTGTTCCCGCTGTGCCACATCGAGTTGTTGAAACTCTTTTTTACTCTCAAGGCGCAATGATCGATACTCTTTCCCTGTCGGAATCAACAAGAAAAAAGAGAATAAAATCACCGCGATTAAAAGGACAGCCGAGAGAATGACGATATAGAGCGTTTGACGGTTCATTTGATCTCCTCGCCCTGAGTCATCGTTTCATCATCCAAATAATTCGATGATACAAATCGATACCATCCGTTTTCTATCGGATAAAAACTGGTGTAGGTACGATGAAAAATAGAGCGGAGCGGAGCATGAAGCCTATATTCATAGGTATCTTTATTCGGAGTCGTACCGTATAAAATAAGCGATGAACTCTCCAGCTCGGCGCGATCAAGGGTAATATCATCAGGGACCAGATCGAACAAATTGCGAATGCTCTCTTTCATAACCGTATTATCGGTTGTAATCTGCTCGGCAATTTTTACCTCTTTTTCGATTGTTTTGATCTCTTCTTCCATTTGAGTAATCGAGTGCTTTAACGATTTTTCTTGCTGTACAACTTCTTCGCGTTCATCGATAAAATCATACGTTTTATATTCTAAAAAGAGATAAGTTCCCACTAACATCATAATGGTAACAATGAAAAAGAAAAGGACGAGGCGCAGTTCTCCACTGATAAGACGCTTAGGGCTCGGAGTAATAAAACTGTGTTTCACAGTTCCTCCTCTTCGCTCATTGCGAGAGATATCACCTCATCACCCATATCGATACGGCGGATCAATACATTTAAAAAAAGTTCCTCCTCGAGATACCGCTTCAGCTCAACTCCGCTCCCGTACGCATCAGCAATATAGACCGTTTCTACAAAACGATCATTGCATTGTTCTGAAGCGTAAAAACGGGAGAGAGTTTTTTGAATAAACTCAAACCGGGCAAAATCGTCATTGAAACCCTCCATCTCCTGCTTGATCTCATCACTGCGCGGAAGAACTAAACGTTTCTCTTCAATGGTAGGCTGATCATCGCTGAATTCGTCTATATCCTCGAGAGCATCAAGATCTTCGATATCACTTAGATTATCCAGTTCATCAATAATGTCCAAATCGTCCAAATTTTCAATATCATCTAGACTGATCCCTCGTTCAACCACTTCGTCTTCTTCGACACCGACGGTAAATCCGATGACATTTCCTTCTTGTTCAATCCCTGCTCCTTCATGTTGGTGCATCGGATAATGATGTGCGTATTCAAGTTTCCCATCATCAAAAAATGCAACACTGAACGAATCTTTTTGAGCCAATGCGTAAAGGGCAAATCCGGTGCCGATTTTATCTCTAAAAAAATTTTCAATAATCGAAAACGGTGAAAAGACAAAATCCAATCCTAGAGTAGAATACTGTTTTTTCAGCGTTTCAAGTTCCAATATCGAAGTATAAAGAAGCCATTTTTGATTACGGCAAAGAGTTTTGGCTCCATTTAAATCCTCTGCAATGTCGTGCAATGAACAGCCGCTCAATGCCCCTTGATTCATTCCCGGATTTAAGATGGCAATATAATGCAGAGGAGAAATATCAAGTCGTTTTCGCAGATACCCCGCCATATCCTCGTATGCCGTGGATCCTTCAAAATGTCGGCTCTCTTTGGAGAGGAGTTTTTTCTGTTTGAGGGTAACAACACGAACGTCGTAAGAGCCTCCATCGGGAACAATAGCGATAAAGATTTTCTGATATAACCACGCTATCACAAAGATTCCCCATGAGGAAGGCATAATGGATGCGATTGACGATAATGATCCATTTTCAAAGCATTTCCCAATTTGGTATAAATCTGTGTGGTAGCCATACTTGCGTGACCCAACAATTCGCTAACATCGGCAATCCGCGCACCATTGTTTAACAGTTCGGTCGCATACGTATGACGCAATTGATGAGGTGTCACTTTGAGTCCAACCTTTGCGAATGCCTTGGTAATTATATATCTTAGACTATTTTCGCTTAATTTTTCACCCAAAGCCTCAAAAACGTACTCTTTGGAAGGGTAATGAACAAGATACTCTTGTGCCATCACCCGAATTGACTCAATCATCGGAATGTCGCGTTCTTTTGACCCTTTTCCTCGAATACGAGACCACTCATCCGACATATCAGCAACACGAAGATGGGAAAGTTCTGAAATACGAAGTCCCATCGTATACAAAAGGATAATGGCCAGTTTAGCGGTCGGTTCAGCGTATTGAAGTGCATGAAGAACATGCTCATGTGCGATCGGTTTCGGGAGAGTTTTGGGAATTTTCACACTCTCATCCCCCTTAAGCTCAACAATTTTTCCTTGTGAACGGAGGTATTTGATGAAACTTCGGATGGCACTGAGTTTAGAGGCAATCGATTTGGGATTGAGCGAAGCGATTTTGAGTCGTAAAGGCATAAGATTGATCGACAATACCCCTGATTCTTCCTCTATTTCAGCGTTACAGAGCATTGCATCGATCGAATCATGATAGCTTTGGATGGTAAGAGCTGAATATCCCCGTATCCCATCGAGATATTTTAAAAAATCTTCTTTGGCACGATGGAGTTCACTCATCGTCGCAGCACCTTAGAGTACATGTTCCATCAATTTTTCTTTGATCACCGCTTTGGCCGCTTCCATCTCCAATCCGTTCACATCGATAGGTTCAGATGCATAGAAATCAAGGGTTCCAAACGGTTTGGGAACACTAAAACGGTCCCAACTGGGGAGTTGCCAAAACTTTGAGGGGACACAGCTGTAAACAATCACTTTGGTGTTCCGTTTTTGCGCCATAATCACAACTCCGTCACTCATCTCATGACGAGGTCCTTTCGGACCATCGGGAGTTATTCCTATATCATACCCCTCACTGAGCGATTTAAGCCCCTGAATGAGTACTTTAGCTCCTCCGCGAGTGGTAGAGCCGTGAATCGTCCCCAGTTTAAAATAACGCATAATACGTGCGATAATCTGACCGTCAAAATGATCGGAAATCAAAACATTGGCTTTAGGGTCTTTGCGGAATTGGTAATAGAGATACGGTTGCATCAGTAAATCTCCGTGCCAAAAAGCAAAAATAACGGGTTCTGAAGGGATAACGTTGGGAAGATGAAACCGCTTTGCGTTCGTAAGATAAATAAGACGAATCAGGAGTGTTCCGATAGGAGGGATAAACCACAACGCAAGTTTGCGAAGAAGTTCTTTACGCAATGATCTCTCCATACTGGACGTTACGCGAAACCTCCGTAATTTTCACCGATGCGATTGTGCCTAGCATCTCCTCGCTCCCCTTAACTTTAACCCCGAGATTATTATCACTGCGACCCGCAACATAACCACCCTCGCGCAACTCTTCAAAATAGACCTCAACGATCTTACCTAAATTGACCAACTTCATCTCATCGAGTATCTCATCATGCCTTGCTTGCAGTCTGCTGAGTCGTTCGGAACCCACTTCTGAATCCACTTCTTCCATTTTCTCCGCTTCTGTCAATGGACGAGGGGAGTATTTAAAGCTAAAGAGCTGTTCAAAACGAACTTGATTCAGCACCTCCATAGTCTCTTCGAAATCTTCATCACTCTCTCCGGGAAACGCGACGATAATATCGGTGCTGATACTCACATTGGGAACCAACTCCCGCAATTTGCGAGCACGGTTTAAAAACCACTCTTTGGTGTATCCGCGCTTCATCGCTTTGAGAATCTCGGTCGATCCGCTTTGAAGCGGCATGTGCATCGATTTGCAAATTTTCGGATTGCGGGCAAACTCTTCGATAAATTCATCATCCATATGAAGCGGGTGGGGAGAGGTAAATCGGATACGCTCCAATCCCTCCACCGCACTCACACGACGAAGAAGTTCGGTGAAGTTGATTTTTTCATTCCCCCCCGACAAACGGCGACCGTAGTTGTTGACATTTTGACCGAGGAGGAAAACTTCTTTCGCCCCTTTCTCGACCGCTTTACGTGCTTCGGCGACGATCAGATCGGGAGGAATAGATATCTCATCTCCACGGGTTTTGGGAACGATGCAAAACGTACACTGCTTATCGCATCCGATCGAGATATTGATATAGGCTTTATAGGGGCTGCTGCGAAAATCTTTGAAAGCAAACTGCGATTCATCATAATCGATTTCGATTTCAACCGCTTTATCACGGTGCAATACATCGGCAATCTTAGAGACATTTCGGGCACCGAGAACAAAGTTCACATAGGGAGCCCGCTTGATAATCTCTTTCCCCAAATGAGACGCCGTACATCCGCACACACCGATTTTAGCGTCCGCTTTTTTGAGTTTGTTAAAAACACCGAGTTCGGAGAAGAGTTTGTGTACCGGTTTTTCACGGACGGAACAGGTATTGATGAGGATGAGATCGGCAGCGCTTGCATCATCGGTGAGTTCATACCCCTCATGGGCGTTAAGTTCCGCGATCATGTGCTCAGAATCACGCGTATTCATCGCGCATCCAAGCGTCTCGATAAAAAGTTTCTTACTCATTCAGACTATAAAATATGTACTTCGTACATGTATTCATTTGCAGAAAGTCCAAACTTTACTTCACGCATGTAAAAACTTTTACCTTCGCCTTCGAAATGATCTTGAAGCGCAAGAAGGTCTTTGTGTGAGTTTTCACGGTCAAAATAGAGGATAGACGAGTTGCTTTTCTCTACCATTTCAGTGATTTTTTTGAGGTCGATTTTCTTTGGTTTGCTGTCGTGTTCGCTACGGGCGAGTTTGAGTTCCATTGCTTTTCCCTTTTATAGAGTTCTTGATATTAGGGGGATTATAGCGGTGATATGATAAATATCCTATTAAGAGAAATTTATGTATAATACCTATCCTTCATAAAAAAGCTTTCCCAACCAACCAATTTTTTATGAGTTACCACTAATCAAGAGGATAGTCCTATGGAAAATATTTTAGATATTATTGATTCAATTGCCAACGAAAAAGGGCTGAGCCGCGAAAATGTCCAAGAAGCGATCAAAACCTCATTTATCCAAACCGCTAAACGAATTATCAATCCGACATTCGCTTTTGAAGCGGATATCGATGATCGCACAAAAGCGGTAAAACTCCGCCAAATCATCACGGTTGTGGCTGATGATGCCCCTGAAATCGAAGGGGAAGAAGCGGGTGCTTATATGAGCATCACTAATGCATTAGAGATTGATGACGAAGCTGAGATCGGCGACCAGCTCCAAATGGAACACGATATCGAGAGCTACGGGCGCAGCGCATTTGCCGCTTTACACCGCGAAATCGAATTTCATATTCAACGCCTCGTAGAGAATGAGTTATACGATAAATACAAAAGTAAAATCAACCAAATCGTCTCCGGTCGTGTCACCCGTGTTGACGGAGATCAAAATACTACTATCGAGATTGATGAAATCCGTGCTGTATTACCGATGAAAAGCCGTATCAAAGGTGAAAAATTCAAAGTGGGTGATATGGTCAGCGCCATTGTTCGCCGCGTCCATGTAGATAAAGCCAACGGTATTTCGATGGAGCTTTCCCGTACTGCTCCTAAATTTCTCGAAGAGCTTTTAGCTCTTGAAGTACCTGAGATCAAAGACGGTATCGTCGTCGTTGAAAAATGTGCTCGTATCCCGGGTGAGCGTGCGAAAATTGCCCTCTACACCAACCGTCCTCAGATCGATCCGATCGGTGCAACCGTAGGTGTACGCGGTGTCCGTATCAATGCAGTTAGTGAAGAGTTGTGCGGGGAAAATATCGACTGTGTAGAATACAGCTCATCACCGGAACTTTTCATCTCTCGTGCCATGAGCCCAGCGATCATCAGTGCGGTTGTGGTTTCCGAAAACGGTGACGAGAAAAAAGCGGTTGTCACCCTTCCAAGCGATCAAAAATCCAAAGCAATCGGAAAAAGTGGGATTAATATCCGTCTTGCGTCGATGTTGACAGGTTATACCATCGAGCTCAATGAAGTGGGCGGAAGTGCTCAAATGGGTGAGAAAGCTCAGGAAGAGAAAAAAGAGGGATTAAGTTCGCTCGAAGCTCTATTCGGGAATTAATATTTATACATACTTTTCTTTTTCATAAGAAAAGTATCAAAAGAAAATCGCCCCCACAACAAATCGCTGTCGGTACGCCTCCGCACTACTGCGGGCGACCTTGCTCTTGTATGTTGTGGTGGCAGTATTATCTTTTTACAAACGGATTCAACTTCAACAACACCGCATCCGCAATCTGATTCCCGATCAACGTCAAAAACGCACTCATCATTAAAATCCCCATAATCACCGGATAATCCCGACTCATCGCCGATAGATAAAACAACTGTCCCATCCCCTCGATCCCAAATATCGATTCCAATATCACCGATCCGCCGATAAGTCCCGGCAACGATAATCCCAACATCGTCACAATCGGCGGTAAAAGATTGGGGAGGATATAGTAGCGGATAACTTTAATCTCCGATATTCCACGTGAGCGGGCAAAATAGATATAGTCACTTTTGAGGATTTCGAGGGTTAGAGAGCGGATATAGAGAACCAAACTCCCTACCCCGACAAAGACCATAACCGCAATCGGCAAGGTCAAATGCCATGCCATATCAATATAATATCCGAATCCCTCAGGTGGCTCAAGTGAATGCATCCCCGCAATCGGAAACCATCCCAATGTAACACTCAGAACCATCATCGCCACCAGTGCCAGATAATACGACGGCATCGCAAAGCTGAGCAGTGCGAACTGACTCGTAATCGTATCGGCTTTACGTCCGTGCGCCAATGCCGCTTTAATCCCCATCCATAGTGAAAGAGCAAACGTAACCGCCATCGCAATGACATTCATCCACAGTGTTACCGGAAGACGATCCGCCACGACATCAGAGACCTGTGCACCACTGACAAACGAGATACCGAAATTGAGCGTAAGAAGATTAACAACCCAATCACAATATTGTTGAAACAAAGGCTTATCAAGCCCGTAGATAGAGCGCAGCTGTGCGATCGCTTCAGGAGTCATATTAGGGTTGAGTTCCCCCCCCATAAAACTGTTCGGCGCCATATGAATCGCCCCAAACGACAGGACCGAGATCAGAAAAAGCATTAAAAATGTGTAGAGCAATGATTTGAGAAAATATTTCATAGGATGATTATAGCGAAAGAGGAGAAAGGGTAAAAGAAGAGTTCATCCCCGAAAGGGGATGAAAGAAGCAAAAAACTCTTAGAAGTTAAGAGTCAAGTATGCTTGGACAGTGTCGTATTGACTACCGTTATTTTGGTCATCAGCATCCGTAGAGATGTATGCCAAAGTTGCATCCAAAGGCCCGAAAGATTTTGATGCAGTAACAGTTACTTCATCCATTTTCTTAGTACTTCCTACAATGTCGTTATCTACTGTAGTATAGTAAGCGCCCAATTTAGCAACATTTTTTACATCATACTCTGCAGTCAAATTGAAAGCTTCTGCATCTTTAGAACCTACATATGTATAGTTCCACCATGCTTCAGTATACAATTTAGATTGTCCAGATGCAGAAACGTTTTGAATTTGTACAGAACCTTTATCATCAGCTTGTGAATAGGCAGCTGATACATTCAATCCTTCAATTCCTTGATAAGCAAGTTTGAATGCATATGCAGATGAATCTTCCGCACTCGCACCTAAAACACCACCTGTTTTCACATCAATATCACCATACTGAGCACCGATTTTCACACCTTTTACAAGCTGACATTCGATATCTGCTTGCAACCAAAATGCATCCGCTACCATTCCGATATTATAGTACCATGCTTGTAGAGTCGCTGGTTTATAAGAATTATTTACGATTGCAGCTGCATAAGCACCTTTTTGCATAAATTTAGTAAATTTAGCACCATCTCTCATGATAGCATCTCTATCTGCAGCTGAAGAGCTTGAAGTAACCGCATCTACACCATTCGCTTTTCCAACCCATGCACCAACCAAAGTAGTATCCGGAAGATCTTGGTTAATCAATACTGCTGCGTCAAATGTATTTGCTGCAACTGACCATTTTTCAGAAAACGCGAGTGGAGTATCAAGCTCCATACGACCAATTTTAGCTGTAGTTTTACCCAAAGTTGCAGCAATCCAAAGTTCGCTAGCCCATGCACTATCTTCTACAGCTGCATTATGAGCACCTGTCCACGTATTTGCTACAAGGTTGTTTTCCAAACCAAGAGTACTAACAGCATTAACTGTAGCACCCATTGAAACCCCTTTTGCCAAATCAGCAGTTAGACCAATACGAAGCGCAGTATCCGCATAGCTGTTAGCTTGATCAAAAAGACTATCGCTAATTCCAGCTGCTTGATCTTTATTATCTGTGCCATAGAAAAGTTTAGCGTCACCGCTTACTTTTACATTATCGATTGCGAACGCGCTCGCTCCTAGCAACACTGCTGCTGCAAGACTCATTTTAACTAACTTCATTGATTCTCCTTAAGTTAAGCTTGACCTTATGTTTTTGTTTCGTCGGGGTTAATTGTAACGCCGCTATTCTTAAACATAGCTGTAAAAAATAAATTTCATTTACTCATGGTTTACTAATCAAAAATCCCTATTTTACGGAGTATTACATTTTTGTTTAATTTTTTAAATGAATAATCATCATAAATCTAGGACGCTTTGTGGTATAGTTCAACTTAGTATCAAATTATCAAATAATCCAAAGGAAACTGCTAATGAATCCAATTCACCTGTTAACTGCCGCTGTAAGCACCTTACTCCTCGTTGGATGTGCTAATCGTGAAGGGGTAGCCCCGTCACAAAACGCATCACTTCATTCT
>NZ_MIBT01000096.1:0-45612 GCF_001829605.1 Sulfuricurvum sp. RIFCSPLOWO2_12_FULL_43_24
TATTCTCTTGGATGAGGGTTTTGAGCTCGCTCTTTTGGGTGTGAGCTTGGATTTCGAGTTGGTTCCCTTCGTACAATGCCATCAAGAGGTTGAGCTCACCGTACTCTTTTAGCTGGAGATTAATTTCACAATAGAACTTTTTGTCGGCGGTTTTTTTAAACGCCATAGAACCCGATTCGAGTTGATCCCATGAAAAGGGGATGTAAATAGAGTTAGAAGCACCCAGATAGGAGGTGAGCTGATGATAATCGATTTGGGTGAGGAGCTTGTCCGTTAGCTCCAACAGTTTCGGTGCATTGGGATCACTTGAACGGGAGAGCTCATTGTGCAGTGAGAGGAGATTCGATTTTAGATCATTGCTCATCGATTCACGTAAAAAGGTTTCGGTGACCAGCTCTTTAGGATTCGCAAACTCTCCTAGTTTCGTCATCAGGGTGGAGAGCTCTTTCGTGACATCTCCCTCTTTAATCGCGTTTTTGAGTTGCTGGGTAAAAGCTTTTAACTCATCGGTTGGGGAATCGGGCAAATTTTTGAGGAGTTTTTCGATGGAGTCGAGCAGATCATTGGTTTGTGTTGCGTTACTGGACAATAAAGAGCCATAGAGCTGCGAGAGGGTACTTCTGATCTCTTGGGCGACGCTGAGCTGGTCGAGTTTTTGGGCGAGTTCTGAGACCTCTTTGGAGTAAAGAGGATCGCTTTTGGAGAGGAGGGTGTGGAGATTTTCAGAGAGTTTTTTTAAGCTTTCGGTGAGGGTGACGGCGCTTTGCAGATTTTGTGAGGATGCGGTGAGAATGGGGTTTTCTAACAGTTTGGTGATTTGTGTCTGAAGTGCTTTTGCCTCGTTTTGGGGAGCCTGAGCGAGAACATTTTTAAGCTGTTCGAGGGTTTGGGTGAGATCAGGGAGCTTTTGTAACGCAGCGGCAAATTTGGATTCCATAAAAACCCCGCTGTTAGCCACTTGATTTTTCAGCGTTTGGGTATCTATGAGAGCGATATTTTTGAGAAATTTCTCCAACACGGCGGTTTTAGGGGAGAGATCGGGAGAGGTTTTGAGATCTTTGAGGAGCGATTCGAGGTTCTCGCTCAGGCTCCCCATCGTTTTAAAAGCGGTCGAGTTTTTTAAAATATCGAGTAAAACAGTATCGGATTTGGAGGCAGTGATTTTATCCTGAAACACCGAAGTAAGGAGGCCTTTGAGGTCTTTTCCCTCTTTGAGGGTTTCGAGTTGTTCAGGGGTAGCGTTTTGTATTGCTTCACCGAGGGCTTTGTTCATGTTGGGGAGGATGATGTTAAGCCGTGCTTCGGTATTTAGATTTATCATGAGTTTAATAATAACACAAAATCATTTTTTCGTTGCCGTGATAAAGATGAGGTTATCGATGATGTCGATGCTCTCACGGGTATAATTTTCTTCTATTTCACGAATCCCCTCTTCAATCTCTTCGTCGCTAAAGACTCCGAGATCTGACATAAAACGGTGCCGAAGCATCTCGTACCAGCGCTCTTTTGAGAGGGTGAAGGTATGGCTTCGTAAAGTGGTTTCAACCTCAAATCCGCACTCTCTCAACTGGGATTCGAAAAGTTCGTGCGGAGGCTGGTTTCGGGCAAAGGCTTCTTTAGCCGCTTTGAAAAATGGAAAAGCGACATGTTGCGGGCGGGTAATGATCAGGAGTTTTCCTCTATGAGGCAACATCGTATGCACGGTTTTCCAAAAAGCTTCTCTCTCAGGGATATGGTGGATAACCTCTTTGAGAAGTATTTTGGTAAATGGCGTTTTTGTGGCTAGAAAAGTATGAGCATCACCGCAGATTGCTGTGATATTGGTTAGTTTTGAAGCCTCCTCGCACATCGCAGATGCGGGTTCGATGCAGTACGCTTTTTTCAGACAGCTTTCCTGTTCGAGTCGGCTGGTAAATGTTCCTGTTCCCCCTCCGATATCGACGAGAATATCCTCCCCTGACAAGGTAAGCTCATCGATAATATGTTGAATCACAAAATCTTTGTAATCGTCGGAAAAATACCATAGACGGTTAAAACTATCTGCGATAGAATCGAAATGGTTGGAAGTACTCACAAAAAGTTCCTCAAAATATAAATTCATCTTTGGAAGTATGACGTAAAAAGAGAACACAAATCTTTTGTTTTGAGCAAATTTAAGAGATGTTTGGCTATTCTCTTTCAGATGACTAAGGATAGGAAACATGGTTGATCCCAATGCGCTGAAACAGTTACGGATTGCTTTGCAGCCTTATACTCTATTGTACGTAGAAGATAATGTTGGGCTAAATAACCAAGCAACCATTCTATTCCAAAAAATTTTTGAGACGGTGTACAGCGCGTATGATGGAGAAGAGGGATTAGCCCTGTTTAAAGAACACCATCCTGCCATCGTAATCACCGATATTATCATGCCGAAAATGGATGGCTTAGAGATGGCGGAAGCGATTTTGCATATCGATCCCGATGTAAAGCTAATCGTTACCACAGCCCATGATGATCATGATCTGCTTCATCGTGCGATTCGTGTCGGTGTGTTTGAATATCTTGCCAAACCGATGCATATTGAAAATTTGGTTGAAACGCTCACCCGATGTGCCATTATCCTAAAAGAAGAACTTCACCGTAAAATTTTTAACGCCAATTTGCACTCTATTTTTAACTACCAAAACAGCCTGACTCTTTTACTGCAAGATCAAAAAGTGGTGATGGCAAACCAACCTACTTTGGATTTTTTTGATGTACAGAGTGTTGAGAAATTACGAGACAAGTTTGTCTCCTTTGGAGAGATGCTGTTATCTCATAACACTTTTTTGTATAACCATGACGAGTGCGACTGGTTTAGTGAAATCTCTAAAAATCCAGGGAAACTGTTTAACGTCAAAATAGAGGGAAACGATGATGTTCATCACCATTTCATCCTTAGATTTCAAAGTATTCCCGATAAAGCAGGATATGGGGTGTTATCGCTGAATGATGTGAGTGAACTTGGGCTTCTCAAACTCTATGATGCTTCCGCAGTAGAACAAGAACGTTTGGCCAAAGATGAAAAAATCGTTCGAGGCTTACTCGATATGGCGATGCGAAGCGGAGCAAAAATACGGGCACACAATCTGTATAAAGGTCTCAGTATCACCAATGATGCGTTAATAACCGGGGTCGCTAATGCAGAAGTTATCCTTCAAACTCCGTATGTACAGCTTAAGGCGATGCAATACGAAGAGGTGTTTTATCTTACGTCTGAGCTGTTTCCGACGGCAATTTTTTGTGAGGGAATCAAACGGTTTGATTTTGAGGCACAGCGTGTCCATTTTAGCCATTATAAAATGGTGAAAACTTCTCCGACGCGCAGGGCCGCAATTCGGGTGATTCCCGATGATAATTTGACGATTACCTTTTTGTACGAGGGGAGAAAATTTGAAACCGACGTAGATATTTTAGACATTTCAATCAATGCCGTACGGTTGTCTTTTCCTTCGCTTCCCGCAGGTTTGGCCCTGAAACAGTTCGTTGTGCTGGACATTGTTATAAAATCGGTACAACGTCCGGTTATTATTAACACAGAAGCCGAAGTGTATCGGATACAGGAGAATCAACGTCATTATGAGGTGGTTTGCAGCTATGAACTTCATGCTCAAGCTCAAAAAAATCTGATCGATTACATCGCAAAACGACAGATGGTGTTAATTCGCGAATTTAAAGGACTGCAATTATGAATAATGAAACTCTGCTGTATCAAGATGAAAAGCATAAATGTGTGATGTTCAGTCTCGAAGATGAGGAACATCAAGAATACTCCCTCTCGGTAAATCAGTTTTTGATTATTCAAAATGACAGTGCGGTGTTGATCGATCCGGGAAGCGGAGGGATCTTTGGGGAGTTATACGATGCTGTATCCCGTCATATTGACCCGCAAAAGATTAAATTTATCTTTTTCTCTCACCAAGACCCTGACGTTGCCGGGGCAATTGCCGAATGGAGTGTTGCCACGTCGGCTAAACTGGTGATGTCACAACTGTGGACCCGTTTTATGGGGCATTACGGTTTGATGGATATGGGGCGGCTTGTGGCTCTTGAAGATCATGGTGCACGTATTAAATTCGAGCACGATTTTTTACAATTCATTCCGGCTCATTTCCTCCACTCTCCGGGAAATTTTTCGCTCTATGACAGCCGCTCAAAAATCCTTTTTTCCGGTGATATCGGAGCAGCGGTTCTCTCTCCTCAAAATCTCAATAAAAACGTTGATAATTTTGAAGAACACCGTGTGTTTTTGGAGAGTTTTCACTCTCGTTACATGGCATCAAACCGTTTTTGTCGAGCATGGGTTCAATGTGTACGAAAATACGAGGTTGAGATGATCGCTCCTCAACACGGCTCTTTGTTTAAAGGGATAATGGCACAACACTTTTTAGAGTGGTTTGAAAATGTCGAAGGTGGCTTGGAACAGTGCGAGAAGCTTTACGGGTGCAACTGATATAGACTATCACCCGCTCATTCACGTTAAGTTGAAGATTTTCAAATAAAGTGACAAAAAAAAGATACTGATATTAATGATTTAAGCCTATACTACAATTATCTAAACAGTGGAGAATTACCATGTTAAAAGAATTACTGTATACGGGAATGGGTGGAGCGCTTCTTTTAAAAGAGCGCGTTGAAGAGGAGCTAAAAAAACTCGAAGAGAAAGGGAAACTGAACACCAGCGATACCAAAAGCTTTTTAGAGAGCCTGAAAACCAAAGGGGAAGACGAAGAGAAACGTCTCAAAGAGGAGCTTAAAACTGCGATCAAAGAGGTGATTGAAGAGCTTGGAATTGCGACGAAAAAGGATATCGAATCGCTGCGATCGTAAGTTCTCTCTATTCGCCACGACGGCTTTGGAGTGTTTTTCGGCTTCTATTGTCCTTTTATCTGCTGATTAAAAAGAGGGAGAGTTTTTTAGGCTTTTCGCCTCTCTCACCCGATAAACTTGCTTTCACGATCACACGTTTGGGGGCGAGTTTTATCAAGCTGGCACAGGTGTTGGCAACGCGAAACGATTTTTTTGATGAATCATATCTAAATGCCCTCAAAACCCTTCATGATGATCTCCCCCCGATGCATCAAGCGGCTTATGAGCGGGTAATGGCAAAGGCTTTTCCCTCTTCGCCGTTTATCCGTTTTGATCCCCAGCCGATTGCTTCGGCATCGATCGGACAGGTGCATGCGGCATGGATCGATGAGAGTACGAAAGTAGCAGTGAAACTGCGACGAGAGGGGATCGAAAAACAGGTGCGTGCCGATATACGGATACTCATTCTCTTTAACGGACTGTTTAGACCCCTCTTTTCTCATACCACCGCGCACTCGATCGAATCGGTTATTGCCGAATTTGCTTCGATGATCGTCCAAGAGTGCAGTCTTAACCATGAACGAAGCAATCTGGAAAAATTTTCAGCGATGTATAAAGGCTCAGGGATTATTTTTCCTAGTTGTTATCCCTCTCTTAGCTGTGATGACGCACTGGTAATGAGTTTCGAGGAGGGGTGGCGGTTTGATGATCGTGACGCTATCCTTTCACACGGATTGGATATCAAATCACTCATCAATCAACTGGTCCGTTTTTATACCGATCAAATGTTGGTAAAAGGGTATTTTCATGCCGATCCTCATCCCGGAAATCTTTTGGTCAATTCGCAGGGAAAATTGGTACTTCTTGATTTTGGAATGGTAAAACGGGTTCCTAATGAGACCCGTATCGCCATCATCGAGTTGATCAAAGCAGCGAATGAGCGTGATTTTGATGCGTATGTGAGTGCGGCCAAACGGCTGGGAACGGTAGCATACGATGCACCTGCCGCAGAACTGGCTGAATTTACGGAACGGATGTTTGATATTTTCGGTAATGATGCATTAGATAGCGGCAGTATGCAAAAGCTGGCATTCGAAGTGTTGGAACAGACCCGTAATCTCCCTTTTAAACTTCCGCAAGAGGCGATTTACATTCTCCGGGTGAGTGCGATTATCGAGGGGCTTGGAACCACCTACATTGAAAATTTTAACGGGATTAAAGACATTCTCCCGATCTTGCAGAATAATATCCCAAGAGCGCTAGGGATGAAAGAGTCGATCATCGAGACATTAATCGATGAGATAAAGCGTATTCCTACTGATATCGCGGCGTTTCGACATGTCATCGAACGTGCCAGCAAAGGGGAACTCAACGTACATCTCTCAGCACTGCAGTATGGAATGATGAAAAAAGAGCTGCGTGAAGCGACAGCTCCACTCTATGGCGCACTGATTCTCGCATTGGGAGCGTTCGGTGCATGGATGGGAGGAGTAGAAGAACTCGCCTACGCACTTTTAGGCGGAGCAATTCTGAAGCTGTGGTTTAGATAAAGAAGATTGAGGAGATAGGTTCTTTTTCTCTTAATCCTCACAAATAACCCTAAAAAGGGTACGAATATTTCAAGAATTTCATTACAATGGCATGATTAAATACAAAGGAACTCTCAATGGCATCGTATGACGCACTTTTTGAAGATGAAGACGATATTTTCGGAGGGACTCCCGAATCGAAATATTGGGATATTGTAAAACAGGTCAGCACCGATATCGCACGTTATGAGTTTGATACGATGATCGCTAAAATGGCGGCCATGGAACAGATGCTGATGGAAAAATACGATGAAGAATCACTTGATAAAGTGATTGATCGGCATATTTGCTCGAATGAGAGTGCCATCGAAAACCGAAAAAAAAGTCTTTACATGGAATACGCAGGACGTCTTATCTATAAACTTTCAGATTGAACCTCTAAAGAGGTTCCCAACATCTATTCTTTGCCCTCTTTTGCTTCTGCATACATAAGTAACCCCAAAGGATCAAAGCGGTATTCTTATAACGAATTAAAACAATAACATTTTTAGACAAAGCAGAAAAATTGAAAGAATACAATACGTTTCTATGGCAATTGCATGACCGTAAGTGGATTCAACCCAAGCCTTTGACGCGACGTTTAATGATCCCCCTGACACTGCTCATCTTTGTGTGTACATTTGGAGCAGGTCTATTACTTTACCAACTGCATTTCCACTATCTGCATGACACATTTCATAATAATATTGCTGAACTCAATCACGACATGGAAGTATTGCTGAATGAACAATCTTCAGCACTCTCTCTCGCCATCAAACCGATCGCAAACGATCCCGTAGTCCTAAAAGCGTTGCGTGAAGGAGACAGTAATACCCTTTTGATACGCTGGCAAGATGTTTTTGAAAAAATGAAAGAGGAAAACAGCCTTACCCATTTTTATTTTTTGGATAAAAATCGTGTTTGTTTGCTGAGAGTTCATAACCCCGGGAAAAAAGGGGATGTGATTAACCGTTTTACCGCATTGGAAGCGGAGTGGACACATAAAAGTTCATCGGGGCTTGAGATAGGTCCTATGGGGACATTAACCCTTAGAGTGGTTCAACCTGTGATCGTGGATAATGAACTGATCGGATACATTGAACTGGGCAAAGAGATCGAAGATGTACTTCAACAACTCCATTTCCAATCTTACAATCATGTCGCAGTCGTTTTACATAAAAAGGGGTTAAAGCATTCCGATTGGGAACAAGGGATGCGATTACTCTCCCGGGAAGGGAATTGGAATCTTCTCAAAAATGATGTTCTTATCTACTCATCACTCGAGAAGCTCTCTCCTCCTTTGGTAGAGATGATGAATCAACAATTAGAGATGCGACAGGTACTCAAAGAGGAGGATGAAGAGGTTTATGCGCAGGGGAATACCTATCGCGTCTCGATGGTAAATCTCAAAGATGTATCCGGTAAAGAGGTGGGCAATCTCTTTATCATGAGGAATATCACCAATGAAAATGTCGAGTTTTTCGATGAGACGATGATTGGTGCGATGCTGGGATTGGTAGTGATTGGATTGGTCACCACGTTTGTCTATTTGCTGCTTCGCCGAACCGATAAGGGGATAAAAAATCAACAGCACTATTTGTATGAGAGTCAGCAGCGTTTGGAACAGCTGGCGCGACACAGCCGAAGTATTGCTTGGGAAGTGGATATTGAGGGTATGTATACCTTTGTGAGTGATGTCGCATATGAAGTTTTAGGTTACACGCGTGAAGAAGTGATAGGAAAGTATTTTTATGATTTTCATCCCATCAGCGGACGAGAAGCATTTATGAAAGCTGCTTTTGAGGTTTTTGAACGCAAAGAGCCCTTTAGCAATGTTAAAAATAGAGCGGTGACTAAAGATGGAATCAATATTTGGTTCATGACGAACGGTATCCCGATCATTTCGCCTGATGGGCGATTAGTCGGATATCGTGGAAATCATACCGATATTACGGCGTGGCAAAAAGCCGAAGATGCGATTATCGAATCGCGTAATCTTCTGAATACGATTATTGATACGATTCCGATTCGTGTTTTTTGGAAAAGCAAAACATTGCGCTATTTGGGGTGTAATACCCTTTTTGCCCACGATGCAGGATTGAAATTACCGCAGGAACTTATCGGAAAAGACGATTATCAAATGCGATGGGCTCCGCAAGCTGATCTTTACCGTGAGGATGATCATGCCGTAATGGAGTCGGGGGAATCGAAACTTTTTTACGAAGAAGAACAAACGACACAAGATGGAGAGAGTATTTGGCTGAGTACTTCAAAAGTACCGCTTAAAAACAGTTCGGGAGAAATTATCGGAATCTTAGGGACGTATGAAGATATTACGGCGCAAAAAGAGATGCAGCTCAAACTCCTTTTAACTGCGAAAATGCTTAATGAAGCACAGCATTTTGCACGTATGGGGAGTTGGTCTCTTGATTTGAGAGAAAATACCCTTGTGTGGTCGGATGAAGTTTATCGGATATTTGAAGTCGATAGTGAACGTTTTGGGGCAACGTATGAAACCTTCTTGAGCCGAATCCATCCCGAAGATCAAGAGTTGGTCAACAGTGCCTATCTTAATTCCCTCAAAAACAAGCAGCCATATGAGGTGGTACATCGTCTTTTGATGGAAGACGGGCGGATAAAATGGGTTCATGAAGTTGGAATGAATGATTTTGATGAAGAGGGGACCCCATTACGTTCTATGGGGACGGTTCAGGATATCAGTGAACGTAAAACGGCGGAGGAGGCGATTAACAGGTTGGCATTTTTTGATTCTTTGACGGCACTGCCTAACCGTACATTGCTAATTGACCGAATCAATCAGGCGCGTGTATTGAGTGATCGAAATAAACAATTTTACGCTCTTTTATTTATCGATTTGGATAACTTTAAAACACTGAACGATACGTTGGGGCATGCAACGGGGGACAATCTGCTGCGCCAATCGGCCCAGCGGCTTATGAGCTGTGTCCGTGATGAAGACAGCGTTGCACGGTTGGGAGGTGATGAGTTTGTTGTTCTCCTCTCAGGCTTGGGAAGGGAAGAACAACATGCCGCAGCATCGTGTGAGATGATCGGTAAAAAAATCTTGACAGTTTTGAATGTACCGTATGAACTGGAGGGGACAACGTATCAATCGACTGCCAGTATCGGAGCTACCCTCTTTAACGGAGATGAAGTGAGCGATGATGAACTGATGAAGCAGGCCGATTTGGCAATGTATAAATCCAAAGAGGGAGGGCGAAATGCTCTGAGCTTTTTTGATCCAAAAATGGAAAGTTCTCTCAAAGAGCGTGCATTGCTCGAAGAGGAGATCCGCAGAGGAATCGAAGAGGAGCAGTTTCTTCTCTATTATCAGCCGCAGGTACGGCAAGACGGGAGAGCTTACGGAGTCGAAGTATTGGTTCGCTGGAACCATCCGCAGCGAGGGATCGTATCACCGGCGGAATTTATTCCGATTGCAGAAGAGACGGGGCTTATTTTACCGCTGGGAGAGTGGATTTTAAAAACAGCTTGTTCTCAAATTACGCGTTGGGCAGCTCAGGAGATCTTCAAATCTTTAAGTGTAGCGGTGAATGTGAGCGCACGCCAGTTTAATCAGAATGATTTCGTGGAACAGGTTCTGAAAATTTTGGAAGAGAGCGGTGCTGCCCCGGATCGTTTGAAACTCGAACTCACCGAAAGTCTGCTGATTCAGAATGTCGAAGAGACAATCATGAAAATGGAGCACCTAAAAGCAAAAGGGGTCCGTTTCTCACTCGATGATTTCGGGACAGGGTATTCCTCGCTCTCCTATCTTAAACGGCTTCCGCTCGATCAGCTCAAAATCGACCAAAGTTTTGTACGGGATGTTTTAACAGATCCTAATGATGCTATTCTCTGCAAATCAACCATAGCCTTAGCCGATAGTATGGGGTTATCGGTTATTGCTGAGGGGGTTGAAACACAAGAACAGCTCGATATGCTTCTTTCATTTGGGTGTTACGCGTATCAAGGGTATTGGTTTAGTCGGCCATTGACATTGGAAGCATTTGAAGAGTATCAGCGCAATACTATTTTAGACTATTTGCAAGAGGAGATCAAAAGATGAAAAATATAAAATATAAAATCATTCTCATCTTGAGTTTCCTGATCGTTATCGTTTCATCGATCATTACGATTTATAACCTCTATCATGAGAAGCAAGAAGATCAGCGGCGGCTTAGTGAAGCGTACAATCAAGTCCATCGTACCTATCATGAAACGCTTCACGATACCATCCGTTTTTATTCTTCCAGAGCCGAAGCCAACCTCCGTTCTCCGGGCATCATAAAAGCATTTAAAGCAAGAGATCATGATAAACTTTACGAGCTTGTTCGTCCCCGTTGGGAAGTGATGCAGCGCGAAAATCCTTGGTTGGTTGTCATGCAGTTTCATAATGCGGACGGGACATCCCTTCTCAGACTTCATCAACCGAACGTGTATGGGGATAAAATTGCTGCACAGCGTTCGATGGTAGCGTATGCACACAAAAGTGCTCAAAGTGTTTCAGGGTTTGAAGAGGGACGTCAGGGGCTGGCGTTTCGTATTCTTGTTCCGGCATTTGATAAAGGAGTCTATGTCGGTTCCGTTGAGTTTGGTATTTCAGCCCCTTATTTCACCGATAAAATTCGCCGGTTTGCGGGGTATGAATCTTTTTTCTTTGTGAATGAAAATGCTTTGGGGATGTTTGGACGGATCACTCAATTGATCGCTATCGGCGATTATATCGGAGTAGACATCCCCACTGGATTTCGTCCTCTGATACAAAAATATGCTCAGGAGCGTTCAAAACTCGAAAATGCTATTATTCATCATGCTAACCAAAGCTATGAAGTGAATGTGTTAACGGTTGGAGATTACCGTGAGGAGCCGGTCGGAGCGATTATGTTTATCCGTCCGGTCAGTGATTTCAGTGCACATGTCCGACACATGATTGTTGCATCTTCCCTTATAGTGATAATCCTGATACTGATGAGCGTGGTCATTGTGGATCGGATTTATACGATTGTGACGCAAAAAATGAGTTTTCAGGAACGGTATGCTCAGATGATTCTCGACTCCGTTCCTTCTCCTGTGATCGTCACCAACGGAGAATATCTTATTGCCGCTAATGATTCATTTTTGGGATATTTGCAGTATCCAAATATCGAAGCATTCAAAAAAGAGCATAATTGTGTCTGTGAATTGTTCGAAGAGGGAGATACGAATGAATATCTGATGCCGATGCATGATGACCAGCGTTGGACCGAATATATGATTGATCATCCTCTCAAAGTTCATAAAGCAAAAATAACATTCAATGGACTTACCACGATTTTTGAAGTCCGTATTTCGGTTCTGAAAGTGAATGAAGAGACCCGTTATGTTGTGATTTTCAACGATATTTCGACGATGCAGATGCAAACCATGACGGATGCGTTGACGGGAGTTCCTAATCGGCTCCATTTCAGCATGGTGTATCAGCATACCATCAATATGGCACGAAGAGGAGAAAAACCTCTGAGTATTATCTTTTTTGACATTGACCATTTTAAAAATGTGAATGATCGTTATGGTCATCTCATTGGAGATGCTGTGTTAAAACAGATCGCGGCACTGGTACGACAGCGTATACGTAAAAGTGATATTATAGCCCGTTGGGGAGGGGAAGAATTTGTTCTTCTGTTACCGGATTCTGAACTCGGTGAAGCCATTAAAATTGCACAGATGCTTAGAAAGGTGATTGATGAAGAAGATTTTGAGAGTGTCGGACAGATCACCTGTTCGTTTGGAGTTGCCGCACTCGAGGGGAATGAAGATGCTGAACATTTGTTGAATCGTGCCGATGAGTTGTTATACGAAGCGAAAGCAAATGGACGCAATAGAGTTGTGTCATAATGATGAAAACGTTATAGACCGCATCATAAAAAAAAGGATATGAAAGTTTGCATAAAGTTGTTAAAAGAGTTATTAACCACAGATATACTGCGATAAAACCGACGTTTTTAGTAGAAGAGAGTGTTATTGATTTTGACTGCTTCATCAAACGATTTGATGATTACGTCATCATCATTGAAAGCGGAACTTTTATTACGGTTGAATTGGCCCATCGAGTTAAACAAAATGAGACAATCTATATTTTGACACTCGATAGTGAGAAAGTACAAATCTATAAAAAAATGCATGGAACACAAGATTATCATCTTCCTTTAAAGAATCTGCAACAGGTCGCGCTGAGTGTGATGGATCTCAAGGAAAAAATTGAATCGCTGAGGAATGATGAAGAAAAATTAGAGACACTTTATACAACGACGACACTGTTATTGGAATCCATCTTTGAGGAAATGAGTGAAACACTACCGCTCGAAGCCCTAAATCTTTGCATAGAATCGATGCTTCAATGCATAAATTCGATTGATACGGATCTTATGCCGAAGGTGTTACGATTAATTCCACATGAATACAGTACGCATCATCACAGTACAAATGTTGCAATATTTTCAATTATTCTAGCTAAATCAATCGGTTTGTCTCAACAAGATTTACTGGATTTAGCGTTTGTAGGATTGCTGCACGATATCGGAAACATACGGATAAATAAGAGCATACTGAATAAATCTTCGACCTTGGATGATGAAGAGTATATCCTTATTCAAGCGCATTCAGAATATGGGGTGGAGATTCTGCAAAAAAACGGTATCGTAAACCAAAAAATTCTGGATGGCGTTCGCTATCATCATGAAAAACTCGACGGGAAAGGGTATCCAGGCAAATTGCGTGGTAAGCGTATTCCTAAATTTGCACGTATTATCGGTATGTGTGATGTCTTCGATGCATTGACCACACGGCGCACTTATCGTATGAGCTACACCAGTTACGAAGCGCTGATGCTCATGAGGCAAGAGATGGAAGATCAGTTTGATGTCTATTACAGTGATACCTTTATACGGCTTCTAGCCTCGTCGTAACTTTTTTTCCCGTCTGTTAATCGTACATAGGAATTTTGAGAGGAGAGTGTGGTAAAATACCACTATTATTTGCGCCTACGGTTGGCGCTCTTGACGAACTTGCGTTAAACTGCACTTTTCACCTAATTTTCCCCCTTGCCTAAAACCGTCCACAGTTGCGACTTTGGTTGGGCCGAACCACCAAAGGAATCCCTTTATGACTTTCACCGATTTAAAACTAAATGACTCGTTGCTCAAAGCAATCAATGACCAAGGCTATACTACCCCTACGCCCGTTCAGGCACAAGCGATCCCTTATATCTTAGAAGGGCGTGATATGCTCGCAGGGGCTCAAACCGGTACCGGCAAAACCGCTGGCTTTACCCTCCCGATGCTCCAAATCCTCAGTGAGCAAAAAATGCCGAAAAATCATCGTAAAATCCGTGCTCTTATCCTTACGCCAACACGTGAGCTTGCGGCACAAGTGGCGGATAGTGTCAAAATCTACGGTAAATATCTCCCCCTCAAAAGTGCCGTTATTTTCGGCGGGGTGGGGATTAATCCTCAAATTACGATGCTCAGAAACGGAATCGACATTCTTATCGCTACTCCGGGACGTTTACTCGATCACGTAGGGCAGGGGACAGTTGATTTGAGCGCGGTAGAAGTTTTTGTCCTTGATGAAGCGGATCGTATGCTCGATATGGGATTTATTCGCGATATTCGCCGTGTTATCACCATACTGCCGAAAGTGCGTCAAAACCTTATGTTCTCTGCGACCTATTCGGATGAGATTAAAACATTGGCAAATACCTTGTTGCGCAATCCGGCTGAAGTCGAAGTAGCACGCCGCAACACCTCCAGCGAGCTTGTAACCCAAAGTGTAATCTTAGTCGATTGCAAACGTAAAAGTGCCCTTTTGGGAGAGCTCATCGGCAAAAATAAATGGGAACAGGTTCTCGTCTTTACCCGCACCAAACACGGAGCCAACAAACTCACCGAGTATCTTCAAAAGATCGGTATTACTGCCGCCGCGATCCACGGTAATAAAAGTCAAGCCGCACGTACAAAAGCGTTGAATGATTTTAAACTTAGCTCGGTTAGAGTCCTGGTCGCCACCGATATCGCCGCGCGCGGTATCGATATCGATGCACTCCCGCATGTGGTAAATTTTGAGCTTCCTAATATCGCCGAGGATTACGTTCACCGTATTGGACGAACAGGGCGTGCAGGATGCGAGGGAGAAGCACTTTCACTGGTATGTGTCGATGAATCCGATTATCTGCGCGGCATCGAAAAATTGATCAATAAAAAGCTTCCATCCCGTATCGTAGAAGGGTACGAACCTGATCCTTCTATCAAAGCCGAACCGATTCAACGCGGCCGTGGCGGCGGAGGCGGAAACCGTGGCGGGAATAGCGGCGGTGATCGCAGCGGCAAACCGGCACAAAAACGTGACGGTGGACGCCATGAGCCTAAAAAACGTAATTATGACGGACGTCGCTAAGTTTTTTGATTTAAGGAAAATATTTATATTTTCAAGTGTAGAATAAAGAATATGCTTTTGTGAGAGTAGAAAATTGGTTGGTGCATGGTGATACGTTTTTTCATTGTTTGTATAGCACTGGTTTCGCTTTTAAACGGTGCAGCGTTGGAAAAAGTATCGATCCAGCTCGATTGGAAATATCAGTTTGAGTATGCCGGTTATGTCGCGGCAAAAGAAAAAGGCTTTTATCAAGAAGCAGGCTTGGATGTCGAGCTGCGTGAGTATCAGAGGGGCATTGATGTCGTTTCCGATGTATTGAACCATAAAGCCCAGTACGGTATCTATAACAGCAGTATCGTTGTAGAAAACGGTCGTGTTCGCCCTATCGTTTTGTTGGCAACCTATTTGCACCATTCTCCTTTGATATTTGTAGCTCAAAAAGGGCTCGAAAACCCTGCTGATCTCATTGGTAAAACCCTCATGGGGACAAAAAATGAGCTTAAACACAGCTCTTTGTCCCTTTTACTCTCCCATTTCGGCATTACTCCTCAAAATAGCCGTCTAATCGATCAAACGTTCAGCATTGACCCTTTTATTCGCCGTGAGATAGATGCAATGAGTGTGTATCGCTCCAACCAGCTTTATGAACTTGATCGGCTTAAAATCCCTTACGATATCATCGATCCGGTTGAATACGGATTTGTGATGAATGCCGGAAATCTTTTTACTTCGTATGAAGAAGCAACTGAACATTCTAAACGGGGCGAAAAGCTGATCGAAGCGACCAATCGAGGTTGGGAGTATGCACTCGAGCATCCCGGAGAAATGAACGATATTCTGAAAAAAAAATACGGTGTTAAAAAGTCCTATGAAGCGCTTTCCTATGAAGCTAAAGTGATTAAAAAACTGATGATGACGGACTTGTACGGTATCGGAGAAACAAACATCGAACTCACTCAACGTCTCTTTAAACAGCTGCTTCGAGCCGGTATTATCCGTGAAGATCAAAAATTGGGACAGTTTTTATTTCAAGATATTGTAGCCAGTTCGAAAAATACCTTTCAACTCACCGCCAGTGAAAAAGCCTATCTTTCAGAAAAGAAAAAAATCACGATGTGTGTTGACCCGGAATGGTATCCGTTAGAAGCAATCAGAGAGGGGAAACATATCGGAATAGCTTCGGATATTATGAAAACCTTCGAATCTAAAATCGGTATTCCTATCGAGTTGGTTCAAACATCTACATGGAGTGAATCATTGCAGAAGGCTAAAAATCGTCAATGCGATATTTTATCCTTAGCAGCCAAAACTCCTGAACGTGAGAAATATTTGGATTTCACATCGGCCTATTTGGCTTTGCCGTATGTCATGGTGACAACGATGGAGAAACCTTTTAGTGAAAGTATAGCCCTTCTTAAAGGGGAAAAAATCGGAGTAGTCAAAGGGTATGAAATTGTTAATCGATTAAAATTTTATTATCCTGCACTTACCATTGTCGAAGTTGAATCGATTAGTGATGGATTAACAAAAGTCGAAAACGGCGAAATATATGGATATATTGATAACTTGATGGTTGTTTCATCGTATATTCAAAAAGAGTATACCGGTAGCTTAAAAGTTTCATCGCGATTGGAAGAAAAAGATGAATTACATGTCGCGGTACGTAATGATGAAACGATACTCCATACTATTTTTCAAAAATTGGTTCTCCATCTCGATGAGTCTACGATGCAGACTATTTATAACCGTTGGTCATCGACGATCGAGCAGGTAGCATGGATTGAACGTTCTCTCATTTGGAAGGTACTGGGGATAGTATTATTGGGAATCCTTGCGTTTGCATGGCGTTATTTTATCCTTAAGCAATACAACGCAAAACTGCTTGAACTTTCGATAACAGATAAGCTGACAGGGTTGTATAATCGGCAAAAAACCGATGAAATGTTGGGCATTGAGCAGCTAAAAGTGGATCGATATCCAACGTATATGTGCACTATTATGATAATCGATGTGGACTATTTCAAGACAGTGAATGATCGATACGGCCATCAAACGGGAGATACGATTTTACGGTTACTCGCTCATATTTTTAAAACGACTCTCCGTCAAACCGATGTGATTGGGCGATGGGGCGGTGAAGAATTTATCGTTATTCTTCCTCACACTTCGATAGAAGAGGTTGCTGTTGTGGCTGAAAACCTTCGACATACGGTAGAAGTGTACCCTTTTGAGTTGGAACAACCGATTACGATCAGTATAGGTATTGGAAAACTCAAAAAAAATCAAAATATACATGAAACGATCGGTTATATTGATGAAGCTCTTTATGAAGCTAAAAAGCGTGGCAGAAACAAGATTTACAGTGCAGACTGAATTCATTCAATAAACTTCCCTAGGATTTTAGGGAAGCTGTAAACGTATTACGTTCGAAAGACGGAAATTTGTGCGGTAAGCTGTTCGGTCATTTGGTGTAGATGTTCAGCAGCAGCAGCGATTTCTTCGACACTGCGGGCATTCGAAGTCGAGAGATCGTTAATGTTTCCGATTTTTTGGATGATCGATTCGGTTGTTGCGGCATTGGTTTGAGTGTCGTTTGAGAGTTTTTCGATGGCTTGGACCGTATCGGCTAATGCACTGACGGCAGTTTCCGTATGATCGTTTACTTCTGCGGATGCATCCACGAGGCTCTCAATCCGTTTAGTATTGTGGTTCATCTGATCGGTGATATCATTGATCGATTGAACGATAACATTAACCGTAGCATTCGTTTCGACAAGGCTTTTCTGGGTACGTTCAGCCAGTTTTCGCACTTCATCCGCCACAACGGCAAATCCGCGTCCGTGTTCACCTGCACGCGCTGCTTCGATCGCTGCATTAAGGGCAAGGAGATTCGTTTGATCGGCGATATCGGCGATAACGGTAAGGACTTGTTTGACTTGGGATGCTTCTTGGGAGAGGGAGTTGAGACGATCATTAATCTCCCCTTCCATTTGAACCGTGAGTGAGAGCTGTTCGATGGTGTTATGAAGAGCCGATTGCGCTTCTTGAAGGTTTTCGCGTGCACCGATCGCTTTTTCTTGTACCACCTTGGCTTCTGCAGCAGAGGCTTTCATTGCCTCTTTCATACGATCGGATTCATTGGTCGTTTGGGCAACGATTTTGGACTCTTCTTCGGCCGCTTTGCCGATAGCGAGAGTAGTCGCTGAGAGGTCGGCCGAAACCGAAAGATTTTCGCTTGATGCGGAACGGATCCCTTGGAAGGCTTGGCGAAGTACACTGACAAGATCGTTTACTTTGTGGCTCATGTGAGAAAGTTCATCGTTCCCTTCTACCTTTGTGCTGCGGGTAAAGTCACGATCCTGGGCGACCGCTTGGATAGTCTCTTCAAGACGCGCGATAGAATGAGTAATATTTTGGATGATAAAATAAAAAATAATCATCATAACAGAGGCACTGATCGCGATGATGGTTTCCATAAGCATTGCATTCGAATCGAGAGTATCGAGATTTTTTTGCTGCATGGATTGTACCAAATCGCTCTCTTCTTTGACAATTCCTTCATAGCTGGAAGCCGATTCTCTCGTTATTCGTTGAAGATTTTTCCCCTCTTGTGTTGCTAAGAAATCAAGGCTGTGTATTTCATTTTCATTTTCGCTAATGATAGTGATACGAGGCTCATTGACCTTAATCCACTCTGCGTGATGAGAGGCGATGTTTGACAAACGTTCTTGATTTTCTTTTGAACGGGTTATATCTTTTAGTTTCTGAACGGCTTCAGCCAATTTGCTATTGTGTTCGTTGTAACGATTTAGGAAATCTTCACTGTAGAGGAGTTGGTAGCCACGGAGCTCCATCATCGCACCATTGGTATACGTACGAATATCTCCGAGAAGAACCATTCTTTCGGCAGTTTTTTGGGCGTCTTTGTTATTAGAGTAGGCAAGATAGCCCAATGTGGCATAGGTAATGAAACTAAGTGCCATTAAGGCGGCCAGCTTTCCTTTGATGGTGGATAGATTGAACATAAGCAGCCTCCGTGCTGTAAGAATAAAAAATTATAGCATTAAATAGGTATGAAAACCTCATTAATATCTTATTCGTGTAAGCGCAAGGTTGTCGTTTGTGTGTCCAGCGGCCTGTCATAGAGATAACCTTGCGCCAGTGTACAACCATTTTGGAGGAGAAAGTTTTCTTGTTCAGCCGTTTCAACCCCTTCGGCAATAACATCAAGCTTGAGATTCCGGGCTAAGCCGATGATGGTTTTTGTAATTGCCATATCATCTTCATCCTCAGGAATATCATGTATGAAACTCTGATCAATTTTTAGTTTATCGATGGGGAGTCGTTTGAGATAAGAGAGGGAGGAATATCCGGTTCCAAAATCATCAACCGATATCTCTAATCCTAATGCTTTAAACTCACCCAAAATTTCGATCGCTTCTTTCGGATTACGCATAATTTGGGATTCCGTTACCTCTATTGCAATACACTGATACGGGCAATGGTAAAACTCCAAGATGGACCAAACCTCTTTGGCAATGTTTCGATTGGCGAGTGTTTTGGCGGAGAAATTGACAGCGGTTTTTGGGGCGCATATCCCTTCGTTTTGCCATAGGATATGTTGCTTTACAACATTTTCCAAAACCATAAAATCAAGCTCTTGAATCAAGCCCATCTCTTCACACAAAGGGATAAAACTAGCAGGCGAGACCACTCCCAAAGTTGGATGAATCCATCGTACCAGAGCCTCCATACCGACCCACTTATGGCTGAGCAGATCAACTTGCGGCTGATAATAGACTGCAAATTGATGCTCTTTGAGGGCTATGCGTAACGAATTTTCCATCATAACACGCTCAACAGCTTTGTCTCCCATCTCATTGGCATAAAATCGGTAGGTATTTCGCCCCTCATTTTTGGCTCGGTACATCGCGGTATCGGCATTTTTAAGGAGGAGTTCGGTTGAGATACCATCATCAGGAGAGAGGGCGATACCGATGCTGAGCGTTGTGTATAAAACATGTCCTTGGATGGAGAAGGGTTCTTTGAAAGCGTGGATTAATTTCTCTAGGATGTCAATAAGATTTTCGATTTGATGCAGCGAATCGATAAGGATATTAAACTCATCTCCCCCCATACGGGCTATGGTATCGCATTCCCGTAAAATCGATTGAAGCCGAAGGGCTACTTGAATCAGGAGTTTGTCACCCATTGGGTGTCCCAATGAATCATTGATCTGTTTAAAGTGGTCGAGATCGATAAAAAGTACCGCTATTTTTTCATGATGGCGCTGATTCTTTTTTATAGCCATTTGGAGGCGATCATTAAATAAAATACGGTTAGGCAGCCCGGTCAGTGAATCGTGTGTTGCAAGATGAAGCAGCTTGTTTTGGGTTTCATTGAGTTCTGTAATATCGGTATCAAAAATAACCACAGCGGGTCGTCCGAGATAACTTAATCTATGTACGCTTGCCTGTACGGGGTAAATGGTTCCATTTTTTCGTTTATGATAAGAGATGTTACTGAGTACAGGGCTGATCGTGTTGAGATATTGCCGAAACGTTTCGATTTGCTCCTGCGTCAGTTCGGGATTGATATCGGTGATAGAGAGTTGCTGGAGATCTTCCAGCGTATACCCCAGTGCTTTTAACGCCCCGTCATTAGCATAGAGGTATTTGAGAGTTTCGGCATCGGCGATATAAACCTCCATCGTAGCATGCTGGACGATGGTGGCGAGTTCCTCTTTGTGGTTTTCGAGCTCGACTTGATGAGTGATATCGGTTCGAAATCCCGCAACGATAAGGGGGTCTCCGTTCGCATCAAAGAGAATCTTAGCGCGGTCGTATATCCAGAGCCAGTGACCGTTTTTATGACGAATGCGATAGCGCACGTGTGCGCTTTCGATTTTGTTCGCAATGGAGTTAAAGAGAACCCCTACGGCCTTTTCGACATCATCGAGATGAAGCATCGACTTCCATGTTTCGATGGAACTGTGATACTCATTTTCAGCGTAACCGATAATTTCAAGCCATCGTTTTGAGACATAGGTTGTGTTTTTTTGGATATTGTATTCCCAAATGCCGTCTTCGGAAGAGCTGATGGCAAATTTCAGCCGTCGAAATTCTTCTAACTGCTCGTCGCTCATACAATCAAATGCCGGAATAAGAGTATTGCTGTCCAAGGTTCAACGCTCCTTTCAACAAAAAACATCGTAAGTAAATATGATAGCACATTTTTGAGGGATTTATTTTGAATTGTAATATTTATAGAATAAGCGTCGTGTTGTTATTCCATAGCGCCTATAGTCAGTGTTCAGGAGGAGGAGGGGTATATTTGTTTCGTTGGTACTCTTTGGAGAGCTTCTGCAACTCAGAATCCATTGTTTTTTGCGGCACCTTATCAGGATGAATAGGGAGAATGAAAGCGAGGAGGATAAAGATGAGACTAAAAACGACACCGCTTAAAATAGCAAGCATTACTTTGAGCTTATCATCATTCATAATCATCCTCCCCTGCGCAGTAGATAGGATATTATAGCTTAAAAATTATGATAGCTTACCCGAAGAGACGAGATGGTTGACCAGGTTCATATTCTTCATGACACGATTGTAATAGGGACGATTTGAAAAACCGCCGTTGTAGCCGCTAATGGCATAAAAATTATCCAATCGTTTATTTTGGAGCAAAACCAGATAGTGGGTAGCGACTTGAGCAGAGAGTTTAATATCTCCCAACAATCGTCCAGCCAACTGTACGTCGCTAAGCTTATTAAGCCAGCGGAGTTTTTTAACGTTTTGTGAGACGTGGCGTGCGGTAGCAACTTGAATCTGCATCGGACCCAGAGAAGCTTTGGTAAATGATTTTTTATGTCTGAAGTCGCCTATGGTATTTTTCCCGGCACTGCTCTCCGTTAAACAAATCGCACTGACTGTATTTTCATACGTGTTGCCGTTTCTATCGGGAATCGATTTTGCGACATCGCGTACGGTTTGTAATACATGGAGTTGTTTAGGGGTCATAGAATCACCAAAAAGTGATAAAGCAAGCAGTAGTATTAGGGAAAGAAATCTCAAATTTGCACCTCGATTATGGAATATGAAATTTTAGGGTACTGGGAGGATTATAACAATGGTGTGTCCTTTCTAAATGAATCAGTTAAGAAAAAGTAATAGAAAAGGGGGGTACGCTACCGTACAGAGGGAAAGCTGTGTTTAAGTTTAGGCAACGATATGGTTGTATTATGTGTTAAAATGTTAAATATATTGCTGTTACTTTAAGTTTCAAGCTAAAAAGTTTTCTAAAAGCTGTAAAAAAAAGGTTAAAAAAATAGCTCATGAGTAAAAATGAAACATTTTTTTCCAACGGTTTACGACTCTTCGCTGGTTAAATAGATCCAATACTCTTTGTGACTTTTTCCCTGATCGAGAAAGTAGAGCTGTAAAATGGCAACCCGATAAAGGGTAATGACCATTTTAGCGTAGGGGATAGCGAGTGAGAGAGAGAGCCACCATGGTTGCTCGCGATCTCCTTTGGAGTGCATCATCTCTTCGACTCCGATATTGTTGCTGAGATAAAGACCAAACGCAATCGAAAAGATAAAATTAAGTATCAGTCCAAAAATCGCATAGGCAAAAAAATCGCTAGAGCCGAAATCGATCATCTTTGTTTACTCTTTGTAATTTTTGATAGCATCTTCTAAGATTTTAGTTGCGGATGCTTTGTCTTCAAACCCTTTTACTTTTACCCATTTACCCGGTTCAAGCATTTTATAGGTTTCAAAGAAGTTTTTGATTTTAGCTAAGGTGTGTTTTGGAATATCACCGAGGTCTTGAATCTCTTCGAATGTCGGGTCGATTTTTGAGGTTGGAACGGCAAGCAATTTTTCATCGATACCGCTTTCGTCTTCCATAATAAGAACACCGACTAAACGACAATTAGTCACACACCCCTCAACCATAGGATACTCGGTAAGAATCAAGATATCAGCCGGATCGCCGTCTTGGGAAAGTGTTTTGTTGACAAAGCCGTAGTTTGCCGGATAGTACATAGCAGAGTGCATAACGCGGTCAAGCACAAGTGCACCGCTCTCTTTTTCAACTTCATATTTGATGTTTGATCCGCAGGCAATCTCAATAATTGCTTTGACTTTATCCGGATTTTCGCCGTAACCGATTTTGCTTAGATCCATAAGGCACCTCTGTGTATAAAATAATGAGGCGGATTGTAACGAAAGAAACTAAAAGGTTCATTGAAACCGGTCGCAGTAAATCTTTTTTAATGAACTTTATACTAGAATCACGCATCGTGTAAAGATTACGCGTGCAAATTAACTATGGGGATCTCGAATGGAATTACTCAATAAAGTAATGAAATATTTGACTATGTTTCAATCCAAGAATGCCCCGGAATCTCAAAACTTTGCAGGTGAGGGTGCCGTTGCATCTTCATGTGATCGTACACAAGGTGCCAAAGTAGCAGCGATTGCAGCAGCATTACACCACCATGATTTGGAAAACAGTGATGTAAGAGCAAAAGTAGCTGCGATTGCAGCCGCGCTTCATCATCATGAAATGGAAAACTCTCAAAATGGCGGTTTATTAGGAATTGCGGCACTTGCTGCTGTGATTCACCACCATAATAATCTAAAGAAATAGGGCTACACGTAAATGGCAAAAAAATACATTGATGTAATGGACACTACGTTCCGTGACGGCTTTCAGTCCGTATTCGGCGGACGGGTGTTGATGGAAGATTTTTTCCCTGCGGTTGAAGCGGCTGCGGAGGCGGGAATCCGACATTTCGAATTTGGAGGCGGTGCCCGTTTTCAAAGTCTTTTTTTCTATCTGAATGAAAATGCATTTGATATGATGGATCGTTTTCGTGCTATCGTCGGGCCGGATGCAAATCTTCAAACCCTTGCACGCGGGGTGAATACGGTGATGCTCGATACGGGCAGTCGTGAAATGGTCGATTTGCATGCCAAAATGTTTAAAAAACACGGAACGACAACCATTCGTAATTTCGATGCCCTCAATGATGTCGAAAATCTGAAATATTCGGGTGAACGTATCGCTCATCATGGATTGAAACACGAAGTCGTCGTTACGATGATGGATTTGCCTCCGGGATGTGTCGGAGCGCACGACGTCGCGTTTTATGAGAAAACACTTCGTGAAATCCTAGATTCCGGGATTCCATACAGCTCTATCTGCTTTAAAGATGCGAGTGGAACGTCGAGTCCGCAAAAGGTGTATGAAACGTTAACAATGGCACGTAAACTCGTTCCCGAGGGGACCCATTTGCGTCTTCATACCCATGAGACGGCAGGGGTCAGTGTTGCATGTTATCTTGCAGCGCTCGATGCCGGAGTTGACGGGATTGATATGGCGGCGGCTCCAGTGAGCGGCGGTACGTCACAACCCGATATTTTGACTATGTTGCACGCGGTTAAAGGAAAAAATTTCGATCTTGGCGGGCTTGAACTCGAAAAAATCCTCAAATACGAAGATGTTTTGGGTGATTGTCTGAAGGACTATTTCATGCCGCCGGAAGCGACACAAGTATCGCCTCTCATTCCATTTTCTCCGATGCCGGGGGGAGCGCTTACAGCGAATACCCAAATGATGCGTGATAACAACATGCTCGATCGCTACCCAGAAGTAATCCGTGCGATGCGTGAAGTGGTTGAGAAAGGCGGATACGGTACATCGGTTACTCCGGTATCTCAGTTTTACTTCCAACAGGCATTGAACAATGCCCTTATGGGGCCATGGAAAAAAATTGCTCCGGGTTATGGAAAAATGGTTTTGGGGTATTTTGGTCAAACACCTACAGCACCGGATCCTGAAGTAGTTCGTATTGCGCATGAACAGCTTAAACTTGAACCGACTACCGATCATGCTATCGATATTGCCGATCGTGATGAAACCAAATCGGTCGCTTATTGGACTAAACGTTTGAGCGACGAAGGGATTGAAGCAACGGATGAAAATATTTTCATTGCCGCTTCATGTGATGTTAAAGGGATTGCTTTTCTTAAAGGGGAAGCGACGGTCAATGTTCGAAAAAATAGCCCGAAAACGGCAGAATCTAAAATTCAATCAACACTACAGGAGAATTTAATTATGGCAAATGGTACTTACACAGTAATCGTAGACGGACAACAATACAACGTACAAATCGTAGGCGGAAATGCAACGGTTCAAACTGCTCCGGCAGTATCGGTAGCACCTGCTGCTCCAGTAGCAGCACCGGCGGCAGTTGCCGCTCCTGCAGCGAACGCAAATGCGATTTGTGCTGAACTTCCGGGTTCTGTCTTTAAATTGGTTGCTGCAGTTGGCGACAGTGTGAATGCCGGCGATAAAATTATGATTTTGGAAGCGATGAAAATGGAGATTGACGTAGTTGCTCCACGCGCCGGAAAAGTAACATCAATTAATGTAAATGTTAATGATAAAATCGAAGCAGGTCAAGTCTTGGCGGTTGTCGAATAACTCTTTTGATCTTCTCCCTTATTTTGGGAGAAGTCTCATTTCCATCTCATTCATTTTTTCCACAATCAACGGTAAAATATTTTCACTTTTTGTTTTATCGATAAACCCATCCGCTCCCAAACTGGCCGCTTCTCGTTTATTATTATCACCGGTCATTGAACTGTTAACGATGATAGGGATAGCTTTTGTTTCGGGATTTCCTTTTAGGCGCTGGATAACCGTAAACCCTGACATTTCAGGCATTTCAATGTCGGTGATGATGGCGGGGATAGAGGAAGGATTTGGATGTCTGGCAATGAACTCAATCATATCTTTGCCATTATTGAAAATCTGATAACCTATATGGGCATGTTCAAAAATATGGATTAAATGGCGCTGAGCCGTTTTGGAATCTTCAGCGATGAGGACCACACCGTTTTTGAGTTTAGGCGGCATTGTAATATTTGCGAGTGATTTTGATGCAATTTCAACATTGACCATTGCTTGGGGAATAACTTCAGCGAGAAGCTTTTCGTAATCGAGGACCAGACACAAACTTCCATCATCCAGACGGGTATCGTTGATCACTAAACCATCGTCTCCCAAACGATAGCTGTCAGGCGAGTGCATTTCGTTCCAATTCTTTTTGATAACACGATACGCATACATGATACGAATTCCGATAATGATTCCGTTAAAATCGCATATGAGGAGATTAGAGGCTTTTTTATGGGCATCATCCAGTTCACTATCAAGCCATCGTGGGAGATTGAGGATAGGGATCTGCATTTCGCGCAAAACGATGGTACCCTCCAATAATGGATGCGCCCCGGGAATTTGGGTAAGGTGATGGCGTTTGGCTTCAACGACTTCGCGGGTTTTAAATACGTTAATAGCATAATAGGGCGATGATTCTGCCGAATCAATTTTAAAGACTAAAAGTTGGACTTCGTTGTTTTTCGCTAAGTTGGTTGCAGCGTCAACGTGTTCAAGTAGAGACATAGTGACCTCAATAATTTTATATTTCTTTATCATATCCTATTCGAGAGTTTTTTTTACTAAAAACTAAAGGGTGTGAAGGGTAAAATGCGCACAGGATCACAATCTTTTTTATCTAAACACCTATTTTTAAAAGAAAAGTAATAGAACATGAATCAAGCTACTGCCTGCCCTCTCGATTGTTACGATGCATGCCGTATACTCCTGGATGAGAATCAGAAGCTAAAGGGCGATAAAACCCATCCTGTTACGCGAGGTTTTTTGTGCCCGAATCTCAACCATTTCACAGAACAGGATCGTTTGATTACTCCCAAGCTTCGAGGGCAAGATATTTCGATGGAGACAGCGATACAAACTCTGATAGAAGTATTGCAAAGTTCTAAAAGCGATTCTGTCCTTTATTATCGCGGAAGCGGAAATGTTGCTCTGATGCAGCGTGTAAGTGAGCATTTTTTCGCTTCCATCAAAGCAGTCGGAACGTCAGGATCGTTATGTGACGGTGCAGGAGAGGCCGGTGTATTAGCGGGACGCGGTAAAAATGAGGTACTAACACCGCAGATGATAGCACAGAGCGAGGTGGTGATTTTTTGGGGACGCAACCCCCATACGACCCACTCTCATCTGTTACCGTTTTTGGAGGGGAAGACGATCATTGTGATCGATCCGATAAAGACTCCAATGGCACAAAAGGCCGATTTACATATTCAAATCAAACCTCATTGCGATTTACATTTGGCATTGCTGCTCAGCCGATTCGCCATGATTGAAGGGCTGCATGACAAAGAATTTTTAGAAGAATATGCCAGCGAGTACAACGATTTTTATGAACTAACCCAGACCGTTCGAATCAAAGCGACCCTTGATGCAATCGATGTGAGTCTAGGGCAAATCGGAGCAATGCTGGAATTGATGCAGGGAAAAAAGACAGCTGTTTTGGTCGGTATCGGTGTTCAAAAATACCGTAACGGTGCCGATGTACTCCGCGTTATTGATGCCTTTGGAGCGATTATGGGACTTTTTGGCAAGTGCGGAAGCGGAGTAAGTTATCTTGGGAATTCTCTGAGTGGTATCGAACTTCCGTTTAAGAGTATTTCTCATCGTGTCAGTAAGCCAACAGTTGATTTTTCGAAGTATAATTGTGTTTTTATTCAAGGTGGCAATCCCCTCTCACAAATGCCCAATACGGCAGTGGTAAGAGAACGGTTTGCCTCCTCAGGATTTAGTGTTTATTTCGGATTGTATGAAAACGAGACTTCGCGCTTGGCTGATTTGGTGATACCGGCAAAAACATTTTTAGAAAAAAATGATTTTCGCAGTTCGTATGGTGATTATACGCTTCAAGAGATGCCACGATTGCTCAAGAGTGAGATCGGGATCTGCGAATATGAATTGACTCGTCAGTTGTGCGAAGCGTTCGGGGTAGAGTTGGAGAGCGAAGAATATTATCTGGATTTTTTTCGACAACAAATCGAGTTTTCTGAGGGTGTCGGATATCGTCCAAATTCTCCTAAAATCGCCTATGCAGAGGGATTTGAAAACGGTGAATTTGAATTTTTAGACGAGGTCGATTTAGAGATTGATAAAGAAGAGGGATTTTATCTCATCACCTCGAAATACACAAAAGGGCTTAATTCGCAGTTTAAAAGGGCTGAGGGAGTTTATCTCCATCCTGAGGCAGGATTTGAAGAGGGGGAGATCGTTCAGCTCTCTTCGCACACGGGAACGGTTGATATGCCAGTGCGGCATAATGCCTCTTTGAGGCGCGATTGCGTGCTGATTTATTCAGGAACTCCTCATGTGAATGTACTTACTCCTTCATTGCTAAGTTATGAGGGGGAGAGTGCCGTATATCAAGAAAATAAAATAAAGGTGACAAAAAAATGACTAAAAATTTTGATAATTATGTATTGCCGACGTATGGACGCCAAAACGTCAGTTTTACGGCAGGAAAAAATGCGATTCTGATCGACAGTGAGGGGAAAGAGTACATTGATTTTGCAGCGGGAATCGCAGTGTGCAGTGTCGGACATGCTAATGACCGTCTTACCAAAGCAATATGCGATCAAGTCAGTAAAGTGATCCACGTATCGAATCTCTATTACATCGAACCCCAAGCCGAATGTGCACGCCGTATCGTTCAGCTGAGCGGCTATGACATGAAATGTTTTTTCGGCAACAGCGGTGCCGAAGCAAACGAAGGGGCTATTAAAATTGCCCGCAAGTACGGAGAGATAGAAGGGCAGCCAAAGCGCTATAAAATCATCACGCTCGATCACTCCTTCCACGGTCGTACGATTACGGCGCTCAAAGCGACGGGACAAGAGTCGATGCATAATTATTTCGGTCCGTTTCCAGACGGATTTGTGTATGCCAAAAATATCGATGAGATCGAATCATTAATCGATGATCATACGGTTGCGGTGATGATCGAATTGGTACAAGGGGAGGGTGGAGTCCAGCCACAGGATCGCGCGAAAGTGCAAGCATTAGCAGCGATGCTCAAATCACGCGATATCTTACTGATGGTGGATGAAGTGCAGACGGGAATTTACCGTACAGGTGAGTTTTTGGCTTCAAACCTTTATGGGATCGAACCCGATGTTATCACGTTGGCAAAAGGGCTTGGCGGGGGTGTCCCGATCGGTGTCGTTATGACAAGTAAAAAAGATATTTTCGCCCCAGGAGATCACGGATCGACTTTCGGGGGGAACTACCTCTCAACCGCAGCGGCGAATGAGGTGCTTGACATCCTTGAAGAGATTAAAGAGAGCGGCGAACTGGATGAACATCTCCTCTATTTCGAAACGTCTTTAGCGAAATTCGCAAGTGCTCATCCTGCGATTTTCTTAGAGCATGTCGGTTTGGGAATGATGCGCGGGCTTCGTGTCGTAGACGCTGATACTTTGGGTAAAATTATCAATGCCGCACGTGAAGCAGGGGTAATCGTCCTCAAAGCGGGGCGTAATACCCTTCGCTTCCTCCCGCCGCTCACGATCACCAAAGCGGACATCGATGAGGGGTTTGCGCGTCTTGAAAAAGCGATCGCAACTCTTTAAGGGCAGACGTGCAATTTAGCGAGTATATGGAGCAATGGCTTTATGGAGCCGAGGGGTATTATGCCTCGTATCGTCCGATCGGTAAAAAAGGGGATTTTTACACGGCGGTGAGTACGTCCAAATTCTTTGGAGGCTCTATTGCCAATCATATCATTAAACGCATCGATGATGGGTTTTTACGTTCCGACTCTCTCATCTGTGAGATCGGTGCCCATCACGGCTATTTACTCGCCGATATCATCGAGTTTATCCATACCCTCCGACCGCAATTAGTGCAGAGTCTTCGATTTGGGATCATAGAGCGGTTTGAAAACCTAAGGATGGCTCAACAAAATTATTTTGACGAATCGTTCGGCAATGCGGTTTCTTTAGAACACTACAGCGATTTGTGTGAACTGAATGAACAATCGACTTTTTTTATCGCCAATGAGATTTTTGATGCGTTTTCGTGTGAGCTTTTTTACAAAGGGAAAATCGCGCACGTGGAGAATCATGAAATCCATTTCGATATTGATGATCCTAAAATTGCTGCATTGGCACAAAAATATCAGCAAGATCGTGGGGAAATTGCTTTAGGATACGAATCATTCGCTCACGCGATGCAAAAGAGCTCGAAGCGGTTTGAGTTTATGAGCTTTGATTACGGTGAACTGAGTGCACGGAGTGATTTTTCGATCCGTGTCTACCAAACGCATCAAACCTTTCCCCTCTTTGATGAAGCACTCAATCGCTCTGAATCTTTTGGAAAAAGCGATATCACGTATGATGTCAACTTTACGCATGTGAAAGATGCCTACGCAGAATCAGGAGTAGCGTGTGCCCAGTATGCAACGCAACTGGTCGCATTGGTCGAAATGGGGATTTTGGATCTCCTTGCGATGCTTAAAGAACATGCCGGAGAGGATATCTATGCCCAAGAGCTGGAAAAAGTAAAAATTCTCATCACCCCCTCGTTGATGGGGGAACGATTTAAGATGATACGGTTTGTTAAGGAGTAATCAATGCGTTTAGCTTTAATCACTATTTTTATTTCAACACTCCTTTATGGAGGAGTGTTACATGATTGTGCTTACGAGGGAAACAGTGAAAAAATCAAAGCACACTTGAAACTTTATAAAAATGTTGATGAACAAAACAAAGCCGGATTGACGGCACTGCATGTAGCTATCAAAATGGGTGATTTGAAAATTTCTCAGCTTTTGCTCGATTACGGTGCCGATATCAACGCACAGGATTTTCAGGGTAATACGCCGCTGATTTTAGCGATAAAGAAAAAAGATTTGGAGCTGGTTACGTTTGTAGTGATGCGCAAAGCCGACGTCAATCTCGCCAATAACGACGGGATTACACCGCTCCATCAAGCCGCATTCAGCGGAAATGAAAAAGTGGTCGATTTTCTCCTAAAAGCGAAAGCTGATCCGAATGTAAAAAATAATGACGGAGCAACACCGTATGATTTCGCAATGGCAAAGAAAAATTTTGCTATTGCCCAACTGATTAAAATGTCGATGTAGGAGAGAAAATGAAGATAAAAGTAAACGGTGAGATGAGGGAGATAGCAGAGGGATCGAGTATGCTCGATCTTATCAGGTCTTTGGGATTGGAAGAGCGTGTTATGGCATCGGCTTTGAATATGGAGATTGTGAAACAAGACGCTTGGAGCAGTACCCTTTTAAAAGAGGGTGATACGATCGAATTGCTTGATTTTGTCGGGGGAGGGTGAAAAATTGAGGGGGGGCAAGGGGTAAAACCCCTTGGCTACGTCAGGATCACCTGAGCATAGGCGCAAAAATGCACATAAGCAGTAGTGCTAGTATCAGCTTATCCATAAAGAACCCCCTTCACGTATCGTTTTTGGAGGGCAAAAAAAAAGGCCGAAGGCGATTAAACCCCCGACCTTGTCTTGCCGCTCCATTAACGATACGGAAAGTGATACTAGCGAAAAAATTATACCACAAAAAATAAATAAAAACGTAGGCAGACTGAATAAATCTCCCGTCATTCCGTACTCGATACGGAATCTAACTTTTACCCCTCGAGCATATCAACGAGTTTTTGATACTTCGTTTTTAAAATCAGATACTCTTTGTTCAAATCTTCATACGCTTTTTTATAATCGATTTCAAACTCTTCACTACTGGTATTGTTTGTTTCTGATTGAGGCTGGCTTGATGATGGGTTCATAACGATATAGGTTACCTCTTTGCCGTTCTCTTCTTTGACCACGGTGGGCAACTCTCCGCTCATCGTTTTTTTAATGACATTAAATGTACTGATATGGTGTTTTGATGCATATTTTTGAATGCTTAGGAGTTCTTGCATAGGGATTACCTTAAGATATTGGATTCGAGTGCAACGACAGCAATCGCATACTCTCCGTCATGGGTGATCGAGACGCTGAGGCTTTGGATAGCAAACGCTTCTTTGACATGGACTGAGAGGTCGATGAGGGGTGCACCTTTGGGTGTCTTGGAGAGGAGGATGTCATGAAATCCGCATTCGTGCCCTATACCGCATCCCAAAGCTTTAGCACATGCCTCTTTGGCTGCCCAAAAACCGGCGGCGTTACGATAGTTTTTGATTAAAAGAACTTCATTCTCGGATAAAAATTTATGAAGACCACGGTCGCCGAAACGCTCCATAAAACGTTTCATCCGATCGAGTTTGATGAGGTCGATGCCGATCATTGCACCACGAAATCAGTAAAATAGACGTTTTTGACTTTTCCGTCTTTCAGACGGGTATTGAGTTCGCTGACGATTTGTTCTTTGAGTTTTTCTTTCCCTTTGATCGTAGAGATCTCTTCAAGGGATTTTGAACTTAAAATACGGATAATAATATCGCGGAAGACCGGTTTTTTCTGCTCGAGTTCCGGCGATAGCTCTTCCCCTTCGATTTCAAGATTCATTTCGACTTTGAGATAGCGGCGTCCACTCTCACTGAGTAGATTAACCGTGAAAATATCAAGCGGGTACATAAGGCCAACTTCTGTCGATTCTCCACCGCCGTGTGATTCTTCATCCGCATGTTCAGCATCGGCTTTTGCTTCTGCATCGTGTCCATCGGCAGCTACTTCCGTTTTAGCTCCATTTCCCCCTTCGGCTTCAGTGTCGTGATTACCTAGCATCAGGGCCGCTACAACACCACCTATGATTAAAACCAATACCAATACAGCAATAATAATGATTAATAGAAGATTACTTTTTTTCTTTTCACCACCCTCGGGTGCTTGTTCTTCGTGTTCTTTCTCTTTATCGGCCATCCGTTGCTCCTTTGAAAATATTCATCGCTTATTGTAGCGAGAAACTTTTGAATTTTGGTTTGATTTAGCTAAACTTACTTCAAGAAAAGAAGGGAAACATTATGCTTGAGACGCTTTTAGGTTATATCGGTCGTCCATTTGTCCATTTTTATGAGACAATTGAGCGATTTGGCCTATTTATTTTATTCCAATTAAAACTTTTTAGACTTTATCCCCTCGCTTTTAAACGGTATAAAATTGTGTTGACACAGATCGACGTGATCGGACTGGGATGTATGGGGGTTGTTACCCTTACCGCACTCTTTACGGGAATGGTTTTGGCCATACAGCTTTACAACGGGTTTCATCAATTCGGTGCCGAAAACTTTATCGGTTATACGGTATTTTTCTCGATAAGTCGGGAACTCGGTCCTGTTTTTGCCTCTTTGATGCTTATCTCCCGCTCTATCAGTGCGATGGCGGCGGAACTGGGGACGATGAGAGTAAGCGAGCAGATTGATGCAATCGATATTCTGGGGGTTAATTCGAAAGAGTATTTAATCACTCCCCGTATCATCGCGACGGTTATTTCACTCCCTTTATTGGTCATTTGGTTTGACTTTATCGCTATCGGTTCAGGTTATATGATCTCGACCGGCGTTTTGGGGATCAATCCGATATCGTATCAAGAGACGCTAATGCGATTGGGTGAATTCGATGATATTATGACGGGTGTGGTTAAAGCGGCAGTTTTTGGATATATTGTCAGTTCAATCGGGAGTTATATCGGTTATCATACCAGCGGTGGAGCTCGGGGAGTAGGGCAATCGACGATTTATGCTGTTGTCTATTCGGCAGTGGCGATTTTTATCACCAACTATTTTCTCTCGGCGCTGTTTTTATATTTGGATATGTAATGCAAAAGGGGAAAATTAATCCCCTAATTCGCTGAGTGGGCGGAATTGATAGATATCGGGGTCATAATATTCAATTCCTCCCGTCTCAATATCGTAATACCATCCATGAATAAATAGTTTCTCTTCTTCCACCATTTTTTTCACGTACGGATAAGTAAGAAGGTTTTCGATTTGGGTAACGATCGAGAGATGCTCGGTAGCTCGGAGTAACTCTTCGCGTGGAGCATTCTCTCCTAATGCCAACATCGCCATAGATTTTGCTTTTTCCCCAAGGGTAAGCCATTTTGCTGTATGGACCATTGAGGTATCGCAGGATGATTTGTAGAGCGCCTCGATAGCACCGCAGTGAGAATGACCGCAGATAATAACCTCGGATACTTCTAGCACCAATACGGCATATTCTATCCCTGCCGCCGTGGAGTGAAAATCTTCATCCGGTTTGTAGGGGGCCACAAAGTTACCGACGTTACGAACGACAAAAAGGTCACCCGGAGTTGATTGGATGATGAGATCGGGAATAACCCGTGAATCGGAACACCCGATAAAAAGAGCTCTCGGATTTTGACCCTCTTTGACAAGACTGAGTAATTGGGTTTCATGTTTTTTAAAATAGGTTTGTTGAAACGTTTCGTTACCGTCCGCAAACTCTTTGAGACGTTGGATACTTAGGTCTGCAGCATTTTTGCTTAGTGGCACTGATCAATTCCTAAGTGTTTAATAATAGCGTCAAAAACTTTCCCGCCTTCACGATCGCAATCATCATGATATTCAATCGTGACCATTTTTTTTCCGCCGGTTACATCACCACTGTAAATATTTGGAGTGATAGGGCACAAAGGAGTACACACATTTATCGCTTCTTCGATCATTTTGTGTTCCTCTTCGGTAGAATAGGCTAACGAGAGCTTGCAATAGCGCTCTTCAGATTTATGATCGGCAAAAATGGAACACATTGGCATGCGGGTTCTCCTTGATTTTTGTAATAGTGAATTATACTTTGTTTAAATTAAAACCACTCTAGCAATTTGCTTACTTCATCGATTTCATAACATTTAACGGCTGTTTTTTCGATCGGTTTTTTGGGTATTAATGCTTTGGTAATTTGCTGAGAAGCCGCTTCTTTGAGCCGCTGATCGAGCTGATATACTTCTCGGATATCTCCGACGAGGGAGACTTCACCGATAAACACGGTCTCTTTGGAAATGGCACGGTTGCGAAAACTGCTGATGATGGCGGCAAGAATCGCCAAATCGGCAGAAGTTTCGGTGATTTTGATTCCACCTGTGATGTTGATAAATACATCGTAGCTATTCAGCGGTATTTCGAGTTTCCGTTCTAACAATGCCAGGAGCATATTGAGACGGTTGTTTTCAAATCCCGTCGCCTGACGTTTCGGATTCGGGGCATGGGTATCACTGACGAGTGCTTGCACTTCGAGCACTATCGGGCGAGTCCCCTCCATGATAACGGTGAGGGCGGAGCCGCTTTGCGATTTCGTACGGTTAAAAAAGCGCGAGGAGAGGTCTTTTGCCGAGACAAGTCCGTCGTGGCGCATCTCGAAGACGCCGATCTCACTCGTGGGACCGAAACGGTTTTTAAATCCGCGTAAGATACGCAGTTCATGAGAGCTGTCTCCCTCGAAATAGAGGACGACATCGACCATGTGCTCCAAAACACGAGGCCCTGCGATGGAACCCTCTTTGGTGATATGTCCGATGATAAAGATGGCAATGCGGCGCTCTTTGGCAATCCGCATCAGATCAAAGGTAATTTGACGAACCTGTGTCACCGATCCGGGTGCTGAAGCGATGGTTTCGGAGTAGAGGGTTTGGATGGAGTCGATGATGATACACTCATACGCGCGTTCATGCAGTTCTGCGAGTACCTGCTCCAGTCGTATCTCGGCAAGAAGGTAGAGGTTGTCGACGTTCGCACCCAGACGGTTTGCACGGAGTTTGATTTGCCCTTCGCTCTCTTCTCCTGATACATAGAGAACGTTGCGGCGCTGTTTCGCCAAATTTGAGCCGATTTTGAGAAGGAGGGTTGATTTCCCGACTCCAGGACTTCCGCCGATGAGCACCAGCGAACCGGGAACGACACCGCCACCGAGCACCATGTCGAGTTCGGCATCGTCACTGGTGAATCGTTCGGTATGCTCCTCGAGTATTTGGGTGATCTCTTTGGCTTTTGCCCCGGCTGATGGTGAAGAGGTCGAGGTGAGTTTGATCACCTCTTGCTGTTGTTCACTCAGCTCGACAAAACTGTCCCATCCGCCGCAGTTGGTACATTTTCCCATCCATTTTGGGGTGGTGAACCCGCAGTTTTGACATTCGAAGAGGACATTTTTTTTCTTTGCCATTATTTGTTGGGTTCTTCCCCAAAAATTGCATCCAAAATTCCATCCACAAATTCGTATTTATTAAACGGAATTAAATGCTCAGGTTGTTCACCAACCCCGATATAGAGAATCGGGAGCGAGAGGGCATAGGCGATAGAGAACACCGATCCACCTTTGGCCGTACCGTCGAGTTTGGTGATAATGATTCCATCTACTCCTACCATCTCGTTAAACGCTTTGGCTTGCGCAATGGCGGAAGAGCCTTGAGTCCCGTCTAGGATGAGGATTTTACGGTGCGGTGAGCCTGCATGGGCTTTGTCGCAGATACGGACAATTTTTTTCAACTCATTACCGAGGTTTGTCTGGGTATGGAGCCGTCCGGCAGTGTCGATGATTACCTGCTCAAATCCGCGTGCTTTGGCTGATTCGATCGTATCGTAGGCAACTGCGCTCGGGTCATGCCCTTGGCGCGATGATATGATCGGGACATCGAGTTTATCCGCCCATCTCGTGAGCTGCTCGATGGCGGCGGCGCGGAACGTATCACCCGCACCGAGGATTACCCGCTCACCGTTGTTTAAATGATGTTGAGCCAGTTTAGCAATTGTCGTTGTTTTGCCGGCACCGTTGACCCCGATGATAAGACTCACCGTCGGTTTGTCGGGATTATCGGCAAGGGTGTTTTGGGCGAAACTGAGCGTTGCAAGAAGTTTGGAACGGAGTTGATCGCGGGTGATGTTCTCTTGATAAAGTTCACGAAGGATGATTTCGACAAGATCGTATTCGACATCGGCTTCGAGGAGGATATTCTCAAGATCGTCTTTGCTGATGGTCGCTTTTTTATCGGGGATAATGGCACTGATAGCTTCAACGGTTTTTTGAAGCCCTTTTTTAATAAAACTGAACATATTTATTTTCCTAATGCCGTAGCGATATCGTGATCGATGATCTCTTCTTGGGTGGCTCCGGCATAGTGGGTAACATACTCACCGTTTTTATACAAAACCATCAACGGAATCGGAAACTGTTGTCCTACCCCAATCGTTGAAGCAATGGCGCGGGCGAGCTCTTGGTTATCGGCTTTGTTGGAGATGAGGTATTCGCCCCCTTTGTATTTTTCACGGAAGGCATCAAGTTCAGCATTACTTTTATCCTCTTCGATGGTAACTCCCATGATAATCAGATCGTCTCCGTATTTTTTCTGTAAATTCCCCAGATGCATCACTTCGGCTTGGCAGGGAGGACACCACGTAGCGAAGATATCAAACAATACGACTTTGTCCTCTCCGGCATCAAGGGTAAAATTAGTCCCTTTTTTTTCAACGTTGTAACTTTTGCCTTGGGTGTCCATAAGGGCAAAATTAGCCGTTGAAACCATTGCCTCATCAGAAGATTCTTCGGAACAACCTTGAAAGAGGAGGGTTAATGAGAATAAAGGGATTAGGAGTGTTGAAAAACGCATACAAAACCTTTTTTTAGATAAAATAATGAAGATTATAACGAAGCAAAGGTAAAAAGTGTCCAAAAGTGATTTTAGAGCTCATTGTTTGAATCGGCTCAAGTCTCTCTCTCCCAGTACCAAAAAAGTTCGTGATGCAACCGTTAACAGCCAATTGCAACAGGTCTTAAAAGCTTTAGCGGGAAAACGGATATTGGTCTATTGGCCGATTGGTTTTGAAGCCGATATTCGTAAAACAATTCAATTATTGCGTCGTACAAAAGAAGTATATTTACCGTTTATGGATGGCGTCAGTTTCAAAATGGTACCATTTAGGCACCCGTTGGAATGTAAAGCTTTTGGGATTTATGAGCCACGGAATTCGTATAGAAAATATAATTTAATAGATGTAGCTATTGTCCCTGTAGTAGGGGTAGACGGGTCATTGCGCCGAGTAGGTTTCGGTAAGGGGATGTATGATCGATTTTTTCCGACCCTGAAAACGAAACCATTTACGATTTTTATTCAATCATGCGCGTGTCAAACGGCGCAAAATGTATGTGATGATTACGACGTGCAAGGAGACCTGCTCATTACCCCTTACGGGGCTCAGGGCATGAGGAAAACCAATGTTAAACGAACTACTCGTAGGGGGCGCAGTTGCCCTCATCAGCGGGTTAGTCGGATTTTTAATTTCAAAAAAGATTACCGCCTCACATTTTGATCTTTATTTAGAACAAGCGAAAGCAAAATCGAAAGCGATTGAAAACGAAGCACAAATGATTTTAGAACGTGCTTCACTGCGATCGCGTGAGATCGAAAAAGAGGCACAAAAACACTACGATGAGACGTATGATCAGGTCAAAAAAGATCTCTCGATGCGTGAAGAAAAAATTGAACGCGTTGAGCGTGAATTTGAACTGCTTCGTCACAATGAAGAAGAGAAGATAGCGCAAGAGCGATCGAATGTTGAAAATCGACGTCTCAATTTAGAACGTAATGAACGTGCTTTAGAGAAATTAAAAGAAGACTACCGCCAAAAAAGTGAACAAGTTAAGGTGATCGTTGAACAGCGTGCCGGATTATCGGTGCAGGAAGCAAAAACGATTCTTTTAGAGCAGGTGCGCGAAGATGCCCGTTTGGATTTAGCGCGACACATGCGTGAATTGGACGAACAATCCAAGGAACAGCTTAAGCGTAAAGCCAACTATATTTTGGCGCAAGCAACGTCTCGCTTTGCGGGAGAGTATGCGGCTGAACGGCTGATCAGTGTTATCCACCTCGATGATGACGAGCTCAAGGGGCGTATTATCGGAAAAGAGGGGCGTAATATTAAGGCGCTAGAGATGGTGAGCGGAGTCGATATTATCATCGATGAAACGCCGAACGCGATTATCGTGAGTTCATTTAATCTCTATCGTCGTGCGATTGCGGTAAAAACGATCGAACTGTTGGTTCAAGACGGTCGGATTCAGCCTGCACGTATCGAAGAGGTATACCAAAAAGTATGCGATGAATTTGATGAGGAAATGACCCGTGAAGGGGAAGAGATCATTTTTGAGATGGGATTACAAGGTATCCATCCAGAGCTCACTAAACTGATCGGACGGCTCAAATACCGCTCCAGTTATGGGCAAAATGCATTGGCACATACCCTCGAAGTAGCTCATCTGGCCGGAATTATGGCATCTGAGATGGGAGGGGATGTGAAACTCGCCCGTCGTGCCGGATTACTACACGATATCGGTAAAACTCTGACTCAAGAAAATGGAGGGAATCATGTCGATATCGGCGTGGAACTCTGTCGACGTTACAACGAGGATCCGGTGGTGATCAACGCTATTTATGCTCATCACGGTCATGAAGAGATCAAAAGCATCGAGTGCGCCGCAGTGTGCGCCGCAGATACCCTCTCTGCCGCCCGTCCGGGTGCTCGTCGAGAAGTGCTGGAAAGTTTTTTACGCCGGGTAAGCGAAATCGAAGAGATTGCAACCCAAAAAGCAGGGGTTAAACAAGCCTATGCGATTAATGCAGGGCGTGAAGTTCGGGTTATCGTGAGTGCTCAAAGTGTCAATGATGATGAAACGGTATTGATTGCACGAGAGATTGCTGATGAGATTTCTCAAAAAGTGCAGTTTCCGGGTGAAATCAAAGTGAGCGTGATACGTGAAAGCCGTGTGGTAGAATACGCCCGATAATCGTATTTTTGTTAATTATTTTATAGATCAGTGTTATATTGTTGTGATATAAAAATGGTATTATTATCCTTTTAATGGCTAATAATCTCAAATGAAAGAATATTATATGAAAAAAGAAGAGACTCTTACCCATCTTCATAACGCGAAAAAGGCTCATATCTCATGGGTTCATCGCGCACATGCCCTTATCGAAGGGCTTCCGGTTGAAAAAGAACAGGTCCCGGTCAGCTGTACCGATTGTAAATTTGGACAATGGTTTTATGGCGAAGGACAAAGACTCAATCGGATTCCAAGTATGGATTGTCTCAAAGAGATTGAGGCGCTCCATTATGAACTTCACGATATCTATATGAAAATCTTTAAAATTTATTTCAGTGATGAAGACCGCTCTTTTTTCTCAAAATTTTTTGGGACACGAAAAAAAATCTCTCCGGAAAGTCAAGAAATTGCAAAAGAACATTATAAAGAGCTAAAAACAATTTCTGAAAAGCTGATAACGGCAATCGAACGTTTAGAGCGAAGATTGTTCGCTCTCCAAGAGAGTAATTTCGTTTAAAAACTTGCTAATTCTCAATCTTCTACTTCAGAATCATCGTACGGATCGAGATGGATAAGGGGGTAAACATTATTTTCGGGGAAAAGATTTTTAAGAGCCAGTTCAATCCGATCTCCTACCATGTGAGCATCATAGAGCGATGTGCTGATACTAAAAACAACATGAACACTCAGATAAATATCGGATCCTGAACTGCGCGTACGGAGGTCATGATATCCGCTGATATCGAGCTGATTATTGAGTAATTTATTAATCTTAGTGACACTTTGAGGATCGAGTGCCGCATCGAGGAGCATGAGAACCCCTTCTTTGATGATCGGATAAGCCGAATAAATCATGTAGATACTGATTCCAATCCCCAATAGAGGATCGATAAAGGTGTAGTCGGTAAAGGTGATAACAATCAGTGAGATTAAAACAGCTCCGTTACTCAGTAAATCGGTTTTGTAATGGAGTGCATCGGCTTGAATGACCATATTGCCGGTTTTCTTAGCGATCAACGTTAAAAAGATGACAAGACCTGTCGTGATGATCAGTGACGCACCCATGACCCAGATGGAGAGATCCAGATGGTTTATTACGCTCCCTTGAACCATTTTAGAAATAGCGGTGTAGAGGATAAAAAGTGCTGAAAGGCTGATGATCGTCCCTTCGATTACTGCGGCAAGCGGTTCAAGTTTTCGACGACCGAAGTTGAAATGCTCATCCGGTTCTTTATCGGAATTATGCAGTGCAAAATAGTTAAAGAGGGAAATAACCGTATCGAGGAGTGAGTCGATAGCGGAAGCAAGGACGGCAACGGAGCCGCTGATAATCCCGACAGTGAGTTTAAATGCCACCAGTAAAAAGGCGACGATGGTGGAGATGAGAGTGGCTTTTTTTTCTATACGCATGGTGCCATTTTAGCCTAATATGGATAAAATTTCGAGATTATTGTGAGGAGCCATGATGGATTTAAATGCAATTCGGCAAGAGCGACAAAAATGGATGACATGGAAAAATATTGCTCCACTGCGTGAAGCGCTGAATCAGCTTCCTCATATCACTGCCGAGGTTGATTTAGATAATACGGTAAGCCTCAGAAGCAATGATGCGGTTGATGTAGATGAGCTTGAACGAATCGCACGTTTGATGATGCCATGGCGCAAAGGGCCATTTGATCTGTTTGGTCTGTTTATCGATACTGAGTGGCGCAGTGATCTTAAATACAATTTTCTCCGTCCCCATTTTAATTTGAGCGGTAAAAAAGTAGCCGATATCGGGTGTAACAACGGCTATTATATGTTCCGATTCCTCGAAGACGCTCCGGCAAAAGTGGTCGGCTTTGATCCATCGGCTCTGTTTAAATCACAGTTTGATTTGATCAACCATTACGTTAAAAGCGAAATTGTGTATGAACTTCTGGGGGTGGAACATCTCCCGTTTTACGAGGAAAAATTTGATATCATTTTTTGTCTTGGGGTATTGTATCACCGCAGTGATCCCATTGCAATGATTAAGGCCTTGGGACAAGGCTTGGCGGAGGGGGGTGAGATTTATCTCGACACCTTTATCATTGAGGGGGAAGAACCGTACGCTCTTTGTCCGAGCGAGAGTTACTCGAAAATTACCAATGTTTATTTCGTTCCGACCCTTAAAGCGTTAGAGAACTGGTGTATCCGTGCCGGATTTACCTCTTTTGAAGTACTTGGCAGTGTTGTGACAACCTCGGATGAACAGCGCAAAACATCTTGGATTGAATCGCAAAGTCTTGAAGATTTTCTCGATCCTGCCGATACTACCAAAACAGTTGAAGGATACCCGGCACCGGTTCGGGGATATGTTCGGATTAAAAAGGGATAATTTTGTCAAACAATCAAACAGAAACAGAAGAATCGATTCAGGTCGCGATCAATCAGCAAACTTCGTTGAATACTCATGAGAGAATCAATACGGTTTACAGTGGTGAAATAGTCAAATTACAAATTGGCTACGCAAAAGTTTCGCTAGAAACAACAGAAGTAATGCGTGCGGATGAAGTGGGGCTGGTACATGGCGGCTTTATTTTCAGTGCAGCTGATTTTGCCGCTATGGCAGCGGTCAATGAACCTAATGTCGTATTGGCTTCGTGCAATTGTCTTTTTTTAGCTCCGGTGAGAATCGGGGATATCGTTACTTTTGAAGCAAGTGAACACCAAAAAGAGGGACGAAAACGAAACGTATCGGTTAAAGGTTATGTCCATGAGATCAAGGTCTTTGAAGGGGATTTCAAAACTGTTGTCACCGAACGCCATGTATTGCGTTTGGATTTGATGAAGAATACGGACGTTTAAATCGCGCGAATCCAATAATCGACATGGCGTTGTTCCGCCTCTACGCTGGTCGCTTCTCCATGTCCGGGATAGAGTGTTTTGTTCCCGCTCATTTGTGAAAACTTTTTCAAGCTTATTTTCATCGCTTCGGGGTCAGAGTAGGGAAAATCAACTCGCCCGATCGAATTTTTAAATAAAAAATCGCCGCTAAACATCACATCACCGATTTCGATCATCGAGCACCCCGGACAATGTCCCGGAAAGTGATGAAATTTTACCTCAATCCCTGAAATATCAAAGATTTCATCACCATTTACTTCAATATCGGGTTTGGATGGCGGTAATCCCGGCATCCATGTACTGTTTTGGAGCAGCATGAGATCCCCTTTTGGGGTGTAAAGAGGGATCTTCAATTTTTGTTGCAGTTCGCTGTTACTCCACACGTGGTCAAAATGCCCGTGGGTATTGAGAATAGCGACGGGGTTTGTAACGTTTGCCAGTACCCACTCGGTTGCCCCCATCCCCGGATCGATGATGATCTCTTTATTGCCCTCTTTTACAATATAACAGTTGGTTTGATACTCACCCATCGGGTGTTTTAGGATTTCCATCATAGGCTCTTTTTTTAGTCGGATTGTAACATAAAAGGGGATTGGTATCTTGATTTGCTATAATATCCTCACTTTAACAGTGAGGCACAAAATTTGTCCATTTTCCAAAAATCCATTTTAAACTCCATCAAACAAGATGAAAGCTTAGTTGCTCTACGATGGGCGGCATATCAAAACTATATCGCCAAAATCGATGCTATCCGAGGATTCAAAGAGGAAGTTTATCAAGACGGCTTTTTCAAAGACGTTTTCGAATCGTGTCTGGGCTATACTCTCAAAACTACCAATCCATCCGATTACAATTTAGAGCGTGAAAAGAAGAACGAAACCGACGGCAAAAAAGCCGATGGCGTTATTTATGTCAATGGTGAGATTATCGGGGTAGTCGAGCTAAAAGATCAAAAAACGAAAAACCTTGATGCCGTAGAGTCTCAGGCATTCAACTATCACGCCTCTCACTCCAATTCCAAATACATCATCATTTCTAACTTCGATGAACTGCGCTTTTACATCGATAAAAAAACAGCGTATGAGAAATTCAGCCTCTTTAACCTCACCTATGAGGATTTTAAAATTCTTCATTATCTTATCAGTTATGAGAGTATCAAAGAGAATACCCCTTTAAAGCTCAAAGAGAAATCATTAGGTGAAGAACAACGAATTTCCAAAGAGCTTTACCGTGATTTCAGCCAGTTCCGCACCCACCTTTTTGAAAATATCATCAAAAACAATGAGATGGATAGGTCGTTATTGTTGCGTCTCACTCAAAAGCTATGCGACCGTATCATCTTTATCCTCTTCGCCGAAGATCGCAATTTATTGCACTCTAACACGATCAAAGAGATACGAGAAGAGTTTAAAAACCAAAAATTCACTCATTACGCCCTCTATGACATTTACAAATTTTATTTCAACGCTATCAACGAGGGGAATGATAAATTAGGCATCCCTAAATACAACGGTGGATTATTCGCTACCGATGAGCTTTTAGACTCTCTCATTATCGATGATACCTACCTTGATATGGAAGCGCAAAAGCTTTCCGACTTTGATTTCGAGAGTGATATTAGTGTCAATATTTTAGGGCATATTTTTGAGCAATCACTTACCGATCTCGAAGAGCTAAACGCGTCGATCAACGACACAGAGTTTGATAAAAAGAAATCCAAGCGTAAAAAAGATGGAGTGTTTTATACTCCTGAATACATCACCCGATATATTGTTGAAAATACTCTCGGTAAATTGTGTAGTGATAAAAAATCAGACTTGAAAATCGAGTCCGAAACAGTAGTCATCAACCCTCGCAAACTTACAAAAGCAGAACAAAACTACAAAGAAATATTGATAACTTACCGAGAATGGCTAACCCACCTAAAAATCCTCGACCCTGCGTGTGGAAGCGGTGCGTTTCTCAATCAAGCCTTAGAATTTCTAATACGGGAACATACGCTTATTCGGGATTTGCTATTGCCCTATGAAGATTTAATGATAGGATATGAAATCGAAAAAAGTATTCTTGAACATAATCTTTATGGTATAGATATAAATGAAGATGCGGTAGAGATTGCAAAACTTTCTCTATGGCTACGGACGGCGCACAAGGGGCGTGAGCTTACAAGCTTGAATGATAAAATTGTCTGTGCTAATTCACTTTTGACAATTCCATTTGAGGAAAACAGTTTTGATATAGTTATTGGTAATCCTCCGTATGGAGCAAAAACATCAAAAGAAGACCAAAAATATTTTAGAGAAAATTACAAAACAGCTTCTTTTAAAATGGATACATATTCTCTGTTCATAGAAAGGGGATTTCAGTATCTAAAATCAGATGGATTTTTTTCTTATATTGTTCCTTATACTTGGATGAGTATTGGACAGCATTTTGAATTGCGAAAGTTTCTACTTGGTAAGCAAATCGTTGAAATTATTGATTTGCCAACAAAAATATTTGATGATGCAGATTTGGATACAACTATCCTTTTTGTTAAAAATTCGATTTTACAAAATCAATCTATCAAGATTGGAACTATTGAAAATGAATATGTTGTAATTAATGGTGAATTGCCAATTGATACCATCAATCAAAACAAAGAGCTGGTAATTAGTCTTAACACTTCTGCTCAAGATACAGAAATATTAATGAAAATTGATAAGCTATCAACTACGATGATTAATAATTTTCAAGTTTCACAAGGATATATTCCATATAGAAGAAGCGACTTAATCAAAAATTTTGGTGAAGACATAGGAAATAAAATAGTCGATGAGAGACTTTGGCATTCTAATACAAAATTATCCGATGAGTTTAAACAAGAAATACAAGGAAAAGATGTTTCAAGATATGAATATTCAGAAAGCTTTCAATATATTAAATATGGAAAATGGTTGGCAGGACATGTGCCTGAAAGGTTTTTCACATCTCCAAGAGTTTTAATTATGGAAATCACTAGGGGGGATTCCTATAAAATCAAAGCTACCTATCTTGAAAAAGAATTTTATAACACTCCATCAGTTATAAATATAATCCATCCAAGTAATGACACTAAACAACTGAAATTTATATTGGGATGTATTAATTCAAGGCTCTATATGGAATGACCCCCGTTTTATAGACACATTAGTTTTCCGCTAACACCTCATTTTTCGTTGATTCCAAAAAGTATCTTA
>NZ_MIBT01000097.1:0-3928 GCF_001829605.1 Sulfuricurvum sp. RIFCSPLOWO2_12_FULL_43_24
ATTCCGCAGACAATATCTTTTGCCATCGGATATCCTTTATTAATCGCTATTATCGTCGTTCAAAGAGCTAAGTTCTTTCAGCCGTTCTCGGTATTCTTTGGTATCGATTTCCCCTTTGGCATAACGCCGATCCAAAATATCTTTGGCGGATGAACCTCTTTTTTCGTTGAAAAAATAGACAAGCATTAACAACAATCCTATAGGAATCAGCCAACCAAAGAACATCCCCCAACCGTGCATTCCGTATGTATACATCCCTGCCCCTTTTTTGAATATTTCGATCCTTATTTCTACCATTTTAGCACCATAAAGCACTATGAAATATAAACTGTATGTTAATGCAGGTACAATATGAAAATAAGATTTTAAATCAAAAAGCCGTTTAAAAATGAATCAAAAATCTATTCGTATCGTTTATGAAAACGACCGTTTTCTCCTTGCCCACAAAGGTGCAGGTGTAAATTTCCACTCCGAAACCGAAGCGGGATTTGTCGTACAAGTCTCCGAACAGCTCGGAATCCCCCTCTACCCCGTCCACCGTCTCGACAAGATGACCTCAGGTCTTGTGATCCTCGCCAAAAATGCCGAAACCGCCGCACAATGCGGCAAAATGTTCGAAAACCGCGAAATCGAGAAATACTACCTCGCCATCTCGATGCGCAAGCCGAAGAAAAAAATGGGGTGGATAAAAGGGGACATGGCAAGTGCCAGACGGGGGGATTATAAACTTCTCACGACGATGGAGAATCCTGCTATCACTCAGTTTATCAGCTGTGCCTTGCGAACCCATGAGCGTTTTTTTCTCATTAAGCCTCACACGGGTAAAACCCATCAAATCCGCGTCGCCCTCAAAAGTCTCGGCTCCCCCATCGCAGGAGATGAGCGCTATGCACAGTCCGATGTAGCACGCAAGGAAGAACGGGGGTATCTGCACGCCTTCGCTCTTCGGTTTCATTTAAACGATGAAGCATTTGAGTTTGTCGTACCACCCGATGAGGGGGAGCGGTTTGGAAGTGAGGAATGTAAAACTCAACTCATTGTATGGAATAAACCGTGGGAGCTGTTTTGAAAGCCTTTACTACCGAACCCCTCAGCGATATCCTTTCATGGGCACAATCAACGCTCAAAGAATCCGATCACCTAACCTTCGAAGTTCTCAATCCCGATATCGGTCGCGGACACTATGCAGGTGAAACCATCACGATCAATGGAAATGAGTATCTCTATCGCAGTTACAAAGCATGGAGTGATTTAGGCGAATTGCTGTTTTGTCGGATGCTGACACCGAAGATCATTTCTGAACACACCGTACAAATCACTTACGAAAAACTCGACCTCAGCGATTCGTTTCACCGTTCAGAGGAAAAAGAGGAAAAATACGGAATCGCATCCCGTTTCGCAGCGATTCATAAAAACGAAGAACCGGCATTTCTGAGCGCCTACCTGCGAGCTTTACATAGCGTCAAAGTCGGGGAGAGAAAACGGATTCTCAATCTGGGGATCAATACAGGGGACGAATTCGACCTCATCCGTCAAATCCTCTCCTCTGAAGAGTACATGAATCTCTCCCTCGTCGGGATCGATTTTTCACAAAGTGCCATCAGTGTTGCACGAGAGCGATTCAATGAGGGGAATGCTATCTTTTACGTCCACGACATCAACGATCTCGCCTCACTCGACTTAGGACGCTTTGACCTCATCATCACGATCGGAACATTGCAAAGCAGTACATTGGAGTTCAAAGCCCTCTTTGCGTCGTTAGTACAAGAGTATTTGAGTAAAGAAGGGGCGATGATTTTAGGATTTCCAAATTGCCGTTGGATGGGAGGAGAGATGATTTACGGTGCCAAAGCTCCTAATTATCCCTATTCAGAAATGTCGATACTCATCAAAGATATCTACTACTGTAAAAAATATTTGCAGCAAAAAAAGTTTCGAGTTACCGTTACGGGTAAAGATTATCTATTTTTAACCGGGACAAAAATAGGATAAATTACTTACTTCCGTTCCAAATATCTTTAACCGGGTGTTTGATATGAATGGCTTCCACCGTCTCATCTTCTTCTTTGAGATGGTAAACTTCTTTATCCGGCGTAACACAAAAGACTTCAAACTCTAAAAGATGCGGATTTTGTTTAACGACAACTTCTTTAATATTTAAACTATTCGCATACCTTCGTATTTCCGTGACTGCTTTCATATCAGTCGTCGTAATTTTAACGATTAAATCACCTTTGTACCCTGCATACGTATTGATCTCCTTGATATCAAAATCAAGTGCAAAACGGATAATCAGCTTTCTCTCTGATTGCATGAAGTTTTCCTTCTTACTATAAAATCGATACAACTATTGTAGCCAACCATTACAAAAATTTATCCTTTTTGACAATAATCGATTCTCTGAGAGATTTACAAGCGTTGTTGACCCATTAAATCTATTTCGCTAGGATAAGAACTTCATACAAAGGGTAATCATGCTCAAACCTCTCTTTTTATTATTTATTTTTATGGGTTCACTGACCCTGTATGCCCGAAGCGAAGTCGAAGCGATCAATCTTTCACTGCAATCACTGGGAAGCGAAGAGAGTTTAAATGACACCCAAGTTCTGGATAATACCCTCGATCGCTATCGAGGGACCATTAAACCTCTCTATCATCGCTATACCCAAACAACCGCCGAAATTGAACACATCAAAGCCAAATTTACCGCAGAGGAAATCCCCGTTTTTTTCGCACTAATTCCGTATGCCGAATCAAAATTCAATCCATCGTCTCGAGGCTATGGAACAGCCGGTTTATGGCAATTCGGAAAACAAAGCGCTAAAAATTTCGGATTGAGTGTCAAAAAAGGGCATGACGAACGCTTAGATCCCGATAAATCTACGGATGCAGCGATACGCTATATAAAATACCTCAAAAAAGAGTTTGGAAGCTGGTATTTGGCTGATTTCGCCTATGCCATGGGAGAGGGAACACTAAAGAGGATCATTCAACATAATGGAAGTAAAAAAATATCCGTTTTACTCAAAGACCCTCACTTCCCCTCAGGAACGAAAGCCCATTTCGCTAAAACACTGCTGCTCGATGCAAAAATACATTACACAAAATCAGAAGATGAGAAAGAACAAACTTCCGTCGTAGTGAGCCCACGTGCCCTATAGGGTATGTCAAACTATGAACAAACACCCTTCGACATGCTCAGGGTGAATGGCTTCATTTATCCGATATTCGTATAAACCGCTTGGACGTCATCGTCCTCTTCGAGCTTATCGATCAGTTTTTCAATATCCGCCATTTGCTCATCGCTAAACTCTACCGGAGAGTTTGCGATACGCTCTAACGCAGCGCTATCAGGTGTAATCCCCAAACTTTCAAGTTCAGCCGACAAAGCTCCAAATGCGGTGTATTCGCCGTACACACTCACTTCACCCTCTTCTTCTTCGATACTTTCCAACCCTGCATCGATGAGTGCGAATTCAAGCTCTTCGAGATCCATAGCAGGTTTTGGAAATCGAAACACCGCTTTACGACTGAACATAAATTCGAGCGAACCGTTGTTAAGAGTTTCCCCTTTGGCACGACCAAAAATCGTACGAACATTCGAAATCGTACGGGCATTGTTATCGGTAGCACACTCCACAAAAATGAGCGCACCATGAGGCGCTTTTCCCTCAATGTTCATCTCTGCCAAGGAGATAGCGTCTTTACCGCTGGCGCGTTTGATCGCCGCATCGATATTGTCTTTCGGCATATTTTGCGCTTTAGCCGTCAAAATCGCACTGCGGAGTTTCGGGTTCATATCGGGATCTTCACCACCCTCTTTAGCCGCCATTGTGATAATTTTGCCGAGTTTTGGAAATACGCGTGACATATTTCCCCAACGCTTCATTTTTGCCGCTTTGCGATATTCAAACGCTCTTCCCATACG
>NZ_MIBT01000098.1:0-13780 GCF_001829605.1 Sulfuricurvum sp. RIFCSPLOWO2_12_FULL_43_24
TCATGGGCTTCTTCATCGGCAACTTTTGGATTGGCACGTAACCCCTCAAGGGTAAAACTTTTAAACATTCCGCCGCTCAGATTAAATACGGCAAAATAGGGAGTGTGTCCGGCATTTCCGGCCATTTTCAGACTTTCATCCATCACAGGTACAGCGATTTTCATAATGTCTCCTTGTTTTCGGAAATTATGCCACAGTGACCTTAAATACCCGACTTAAATAGTGTTATGGGTGCATGTAATTAACTTTAAACGTTTTGTAAGAATTGTAGGCTCATAATGATGCTAAGGTTACGAGTGTAATCTATATTTTAAACTTCAAGGAGTAAACCATGAAACGTTCAGGTTTTACTATGATCGAGTTAATCTTCGTTATCGTTATCTTGGGTATTTTGGCAGCAGTTGCCATTCCACGTCTTGCGGCAACACGTGATGATGCGAAAATTGCAACAAAAGTTCAAGAAGGAACAGCTGTTCTAACTGAAATGGGTGCATATTATACAGCGCATGGTGCATTTGGTACTATTGCTGAAATGACAAACGTACAATTGGGTGCAAGCTCAACAACAGATTCTGATGCAGCTACAGAAGACATGAATACATCAAACACAGTTTATCTAAGTGATGGAGATGGTAGAGCATGTGTTTCATTCACAACGCTTGCAGGTTCTTTAGATGGTAACATTACTGTTAAATCAGAGACAGGTAACTCAGCAATTTGTAATGGTCTTAGAAGTGCACTAGAAGATAAAAACATCTCTTCTACTACGGGTGTTACACATAAATTGGGTGGATCGAACGTCGAGTATTAATCGATATTTATCTGTATATGTGCCGTAGTCGCGGCACATAATATAATAGTGTAGAATCAAAATATTTTGATTGTGTAGTATTATGAAAAGAAAGAGGATTTTAATGATGGAGATTAAAAATATTCAGCGTCATGGATTTACCATGATAGAATTAATTTTTGTCATTGTTATTCTCGGTATTTTAGGAGCGCTAGCTATTCCTCGTCTTGCTGCAACACGTGATGATGCAAGCAATGTTGTGATGGCACAAAGTATTATGACTGCAGCAGGGGAAATCGGATCGTATGTTGTTGCACATGGTGAGAGTAATGAGAGTCTCTCGGTAATGTCAGGAGCAATAACATCTTTGGTTAGTTCGGAGAAAGCTCATTTGAATACTGTTGAAAAATCAGCTTATTTTCATATGGGTGATATAACTGATTGTATTGTGATGGATATCAATTCAAGTAGTAACGATGAAAATCTAACGATTCTATATGGGAATGCAAATGGTGATTCCCATTGTTTGGGTTTGCAAAGTGTATTAGATATCGAACAATATCCTATGAAACTAAGAGGAGCAAGCATTGAACATTAGAAGATATGGTTTTACAATGATTGAATTAGTATGGGTGATTGTAGTTTTGGGTATTTTAGCGGCTATAGCTATTCCAAGACTTGCAGCAACTCGGGATGATGCACAGATAGCAAAAGGGCGTAGTGATGTTGCGGCAATACGTGCCGCGATTGTTAGCGAACGTCAGGGGCGATTATTGCAGGGGCAATCGAATTATATTAACCAGCTTCACAGTGGAAGTACAGGGAGTAAATCCTCTCTTTTTGATACCAATGGGAGCAGTACACTTTTACAGTATGGTATAGCTACACAAAATAATGTAAATGGTCATTGGGATGATACTGTTGGAGGGTCTGCAGGTGCTTACACATACGTTTATCGTGTCATGAACAGCGATAATACGTTTACGTACAATGATACCAATGGTACGTTTAGATGCACGAGTGGCACATATTGTGGTGCATTAACAGAATAATTTAAGAGTGTATTATTACAATCTAGCCCTTTTGGGTTCCCCTCTTGAACCCTTAACTTATCATTCAGAAAACTTTCTCATAATCGGTGCAGAAGTCGAAGTTACTTTGTCCAATCGCATTATGCAGGGTGTTGTGATCTCTGAGTGTGAAAAGCCTGATTTTACAACGCAGCCCATTAGTGCTCGTCATTGCGGGCTCGATCCGCAATCTGAGATCCTGAATCAAGTTCAGGATGAGAAGAATATAGTGGGAGATGATAAAATTTTTATTTATTCGGGTACCCAAATCCAAACTGCGCAATTTATGAGCGAATATTACGGATGTTCGTTGGGGGAGGCGCTCAATTTATTTGTCCCCTATCAACGTCATTGCGGACTCGATCCGCAATCTGAGATCCTGAATCGAGTTCAGGATGACAAAACTTCCCTCAATATCACCCTCTCCGAAGCTCAAAGTAAGGCCCTCGATTTTATACGCTCCCATTCCGTCTCTCTCCTTTTCGGTGATACGGGGGCAGGTAAAAGCGAAATCTATATGCGGCGAATGGATGAGGTTTTAAACGAAGGGAAGCGATGTTTGCTTCTGCTGCCTGAAATCTCCCTCACGCCTCAAATGGAGAAACGATTTTGTAATCATTTTGGCGAAGCAGTGGTGCTATGGCATTCGAAAATGACCCCCAAACAAAAAAAAGTGACATTGGAGAAGATCTATAACGAGACGGCACATATCATCGTGGGACCTCGCTCCGCACTCTTTTTGCCGATAGCCGATTTAGGGTTGATTGTTGTGGATGAAGAGCATGATGAGAGTTATAAATCCTCAAGCCGCCCCCGCTACAATGCACGGGATATGGCGGTTTATATGGGGAATCTCCTCAAAATTCCTGTTGTTTTGGGGAGTGCGACACCGAGTTTGAGCAGTTATGCCAAATATCCGTTTTTTCGTCTTCGTGGAGGGTATTTCGAATCCAAGCGGACCTTTGTATTTGAACCCTCTCTCGAAGCGTTGACCCCCTCTATCGACCGTGCCGTAATGGAAAATTATGCATCGGGTCATCAAGGGATCGTTTTTATCCCGACACGGGCCAATTTTAAGTACACTGTGTGCGATGCATGCGGTTACCATGTGGAGTGCCCGTTTTGCAGTGTGGGAATGAGCCAGCATAAAAACTCCCGTGCCTTGAAATGCCACTATTGCAATTACACGGAAGTATTGCCAAAAGTGTGTCCGAAATGTCAAAGCGGATCACTCCGCATGGCACGATTAGGGACAGCGGAAGCAGTAGAACATTTCAGCCGCCTAAATGAAAATTTGAGAGTTCAGCAGTTTGACCGTGATATTATTACCACTCAAAACAAACTCATTAAAGTGCTCGAAGCATTTAATAATCGTGAAATTGATCTCCTTATCGGGACGCAGATGCTCTCCAAGGGGCATGATTATCATGATATCACTCTCGCGGTGGTGATGGGGATCGATAATCTTCTCTCCCAAAGCGATTACCGCTCTAGGGAAAAGGCATTGTCACTGTTGGTTCAGATTGCGGGGCGCAGCGGCAGAAAACAAAATGCAACCGTGTTGGTGCAGAGTTTTAACGAGTCGTTTTTTCGAGGGTATTTAGATGATTACGAGAAATTTCTGATCGATGAGATGAGAATACGCAAAGATCGGTATCCTCCGACAAAGAAGCTGGCACGTCTTCTTTATGCCCATAAAAATGCGCTCAAAGGAAAAACAGTGATGGAGGAAGCAGTACGCCAAATAGAGCAGATGGAAAAAGTAGATATTATCGGTTTCGGTGCGGCACCGATTGAGCGGATTGCGGATAAATACCGGTTTCAAATACTGCTGCGAAGCGATAAAAGTACCGATCTGATCCGTGCGATTAAATATGTTAAATCACCGTTATGTGAGATCGATATGGATCCTATCGAGTTCGTATAAGTTTTAAACGCCAAAGGAATAAAATACCTTTGGCTACGCTGGCCGCTATGGCACTGAAGCTTGCCTCTTTCGAGGCAGAAGTCAGTAAAAATTAACGTCTTTAAAGCTACAATCCAAGCATGATAAAACGATACCCTACCAAACAAATTTTTGTCGGCAATGTCGCTATCGGCGGTGATGCTCCGATTTCGGTGCAGTCGATGACCTATTCACGCACAGCAGACGTAAACGCTACGGTTGAACAGATCAATCGTCTCCATTTCGCCGGATGCGATATCGTTCGCGTCGCGGTCCCTGATGAAGAAGATGCACGTGCCCTCAAAGCGATCAAAGAACAGATTTCCCTTCCTCTCGTTGCCGATATCCATTTTAATTATAAACTCGCTCTCATTGCGGCAGAAGTGGTGGACTGCATCCGATTCAATCCCGGAAATATCGGCGAAAAATCACGGATTCGTGAGATTGTCAAAGCGTGCCAAGAACGCCATATCCCGATCCGTATCGGTGTTAATGCGGGGAGTTTGGAAAAAGAGTTTGAACAGCGTTATGGACAAAGTGCTGAGGGGATGGTAGCATCGGCTGAGTACAACATCAAATATCTTGAAGATTTGGGTTTTACCGATATCAAAGTCTCCTTGAAAGCGAGTGACGTTCAACGTACTGTTGAAGCATACCGAATGTTACGGCCGAAAAATAACTATCCGTTTCATCTGGGTGTTACCGAAGCGGGGACAATTTTTCATGCGACGATCAAAAGTGCGATCGGATTAGGGACATTGCTGCTCGAAGGTATCGGCGATACGATGCGAGTTTCCATCACCGGAGAACTCGAAGAAGAGATCAAAGTCGGCCGTGCCATTCTCAAAGATAGCGGCGTCGCCAAAGAGGGTCCCAACATCATATCGTGTCCGACATGCGGACGGATTGAGGCTGATTTGGTTTCGGCAGTAGCCGTGATCGAAGAACGAACCAAACATATCAAAAAACCGCTTGATCTCTCGGTTATGGGGTGTGTTGTAAACGCCATCGGAGAAGCGAAACATGCCGATGTCGCGATCGCCTACGGTAAAGGTTCGGGATTGGTAATGGTGCGCGGCGAAGTGGTGGCACGCCTAGAAGAAGATAAGCTTGTCGATCGTTTTGTCGAAGAGGTTGAAAAAATGGCAAAAGAAGAGGATTAAATGGAAGAGTCTTTATATAATTTAGCATTTGAGCGCTCCGTCCTCAGTTCTATCATTTTTGATCCTGCTCAGTTTGATGAGTTTGATGCGGTATTAACTCCGGAGGATTTTTATCTCGCGGCGCATCAGGAGATTTATCGCGCGATGATGAGCTTAGCCCATCGTGATCTCCCTATCGATGAAGAGTTTCTCCGTAAAGAGTTGACGAGCAAACAGAAATTCGATGAGAGGGTGATGGTCGATATCCTCACCGCGAATCCGATTGCCAATACCAAAGCGTATGTTCAAGAGATTAAAGACAAAGCAATCAAACGCCATCTCCTTACCCTGACGACGGAGATCAAGCGGGTTACCCTCGAAGAGGAGCTGAGCGGAACCGACGTCGTTGATTTGGTTGAGCAAAAGCTTTATGAAATTACCCAAAGTTCTCAAGCAACCGATTTTAAAGATGCCCCATCGATTGCCGATGAGACGCTGGCTTATATCGAAGAGATGAAAGCGCGCGGAGATTCGGTCCTTGTCGGTGTCGATACGGGGTATGCGGAACTCAATAAAATGACGACGGGATTCGGTAAAGGGGATCTGGTTATCATCGCCGCCCGTCCGGCAATGGGGAAAACGTCATTCGCCCTTAATATGGTTCAAAATCTTCTCGATAAAGGCAAAGGGGTCGCCTTCTTTTCACTGGAGATGCCGGCAGAGCAGTTGATGCTCCGTCTACTCAGTGTTCAAACCTCTATTCAGCTTCAGCGGCTTCGTGTCGGGGATATGAATCCGCAGGAGTACAAACAGCTCAATGATGCGGTTGATAAGATGCGTCGCTCCAAGCTTTTCGTGGACGATCACGGCTCCATCAATATCCATCAACTCCGCTCCAAACTCCGTAAACTCAAAAGCCGTCATCCTGAGATCGAAGTAGCCGTCATCGACTACCTCCAAATCATGAACGGTACGGGGGGAAAAGATCGTCACCTCGAAGTCAGTGAAATTTCACGCGGGTTAAAAATGTTGGCACGTGAGCTTGGGATTCCGATTGTCGCCCTCTCTCAGCTCAATCGCGGACTCGAATCGCGCTCGGATAAACGTCCGATGCTCAGTGATATCCGTGAGTCGGGATCGATCGAGCAGGATGCCGATATCATCCTTTTCGTTTATCGTAACGATGTTTATCTCTACAAAGAGGAAAAAGAGCGGGAAAAAGAGGCGATTTCGGCCGGAAAAGAGTTTATCTCCAAATATGTCGAGAAAGAGGAAGAAGAAGCCGAGATCATTATCGGTAAACAGCGTAACGGTCCGACCGGACATGTGAAACTGATGTTCCAGAAAAAATTCACCCGCTTTGTTGATAAACCGACATTTGGTGCTGCGCAGATCGTTTATGAGAGTATCGATATGAAAAGTGCGACGATGAATATCGATGAAGGTGTCCAAAACGTTTCGATGCCGATAATATAAATCCGTTCGTGGTGAGCCTGTCGAACCATGAATATACCCTTCGACAGGCTCAGGGCGAACGGGGAAAAAGGAGAATAGATGAGCAAGCTCGAGCGCGTTGACCTTTTCGAGCTCAAAAGCGGCTCGCTTTTCATCCTCTTTCTCCTTTTTATCGCTTCTCTCTCCCTTTCGTACGAATACTATAAATTTACCGAACTTAAAACCTTTGACGATCCCCTCGTACGTGCTGAAGTAATCGATCAAGAAGTACGCCTGATCGCCGATAAGCCTAAGAGCTCCATGAAGCTTCGACTCGAAAACGGCTCATATGTCCGATGCGCTATGTCACCCTATCTGCGTGATCTTCGCGGACGTGAAGTGATGGTAGAATTACAGGTAGCGAACGTCACTTTTATCGATTTCTTAAAAGGGATGCATACTCGTGGTGTGATTATCGAAGTCTATCCAAAACTCAGTCTCAAAGAACAATGGTATCGTCGTATTACATCAGAGCATGGAGATCAGTGGATGAGAGAGCTTTACGGTGCCCTTTTTGTTGCAACACCGATGTCTCAGGAGTTTCAATCGCTAGTAGGAGCGATGGGACTGAGTCATATCCTCTCGATTAGCGGGTATCATTACGGTATTATCACACTGATTGCTTATTTTCTCCTTCGTCCCCCCTATCGGTGGTTACAGAACCGTTATTTTCCCTACCGTCACGGCAATCGGGATCTTTTCTTTTTCGTATTTGGAATCTTATTTTTCTATTTGTGGGCGTTGGAATTCATTCCGCCGATGGTGAGGGCATTGGGGATGATTGCCGTGGGATATTGGCTCTATGATCGGGGTATCAAAATTGTTTCGCTTCAAACACTTTTGATCGCAGTTGGAGTATTGCTCGCATTTTTTCCAAAACTTTTTTTCTCACTGGGTTTTTGGTTTTCGTCGTTTGGTGTCCTCTCCATCTTTATCTTTATCCGATATTATGAGCATTGGAAACCATGGCAGATATTTTTAGCACTTCATATTTGGTGCTATTTGGTACTGTTGCCGATCTCGCTTTCTATTTTCGGAACGTTTGGCTGGTGGCATATGGGCTCAATACCTCTTGCCTTAGTGTTTAACCTCTATTATCCGATTGTTTTAGCGTTGCATTTAACACCGTGGGGGGATATTTTTGACCCTTATTTACTACAAATGTTTGAAGCAGGGGATATTAATACCGTAACAATCCCGATCTGGATAGGGGTTATGAGTGTCATTTTGGCGTTGGGTTCTATGTGGCGAAAAGAGGCTTTTTGGAGCTTAGGTGTTTTGGGTCTCGCTACGCTGGGTAGCGCGGTTTATCAGATAGCATAGCTTCATCCCATAGATAACGATGATCCACGAGACGTAAATCCATAAGAAAAAAAAGATAAGGGCTGAAAAAGAGCCGTACATCGTGGCGTAGGTTTTATTATAAAAAACGTATTGGACAAAACTATTTTTAGCGATTCCCCAAACAACGGCTACGATAAATGAGCTGATTGCTGCTGCTTTAATCGAGACATCGGCATTGACAGCAATTTTATAGATCAAAAAGAAAATACTCCACAGCAAGAGAAAAGGGAAAATCGAGAGGGCGCTCAGCGCAAATCCGCTGATATTTGCTTCTAAATAAGCTTTAAGGCTCATGGAAGCGATTAAAACAATGGGTGTGAGGGTGATAAGCGTCCAATAGGTCGTGATAGCATCCCAGATTTTCCGCTTAGAGGTTTTGAAAATTTTACCGACAATATGTTCGAAGTTTTGAAAAAAGAGTAACGATGAGACAACCATCGTTGCAAATCCGATGATCCCAAGCTGTACGGAATTTCGGAAAAAAGATTCGAGATACCCAGCAATAGCCGCTGTCTGTACCGGCATGATATTATCAAAAATAAAGATTTGAATTTTGGCGTATTGTTCTTCAAATACCGGTACATTGGCGATCAAACTGAGTGAGATGATGAGTAACGGGACAACCGTAAAAATCGTATAAAAGCTGAGACTTGAGGCATATACAGTAATTTCCCGATCGAAGAGCATGAGGAAAAAAAGTCGTATATGTCTCAGGAGTGCTTTCAGATTCATCGGCTATTCAAGCCCCATTTTGGAAGGGTTGAGGATATTATTGGGATCAAACGCCCGTTTGATCGATTGAAACAATGCCATTTCTTCAGGGGTAAATGCCATCGACATGTACGGAGCTTTGGCAAGTCCGATACCGTGTTCTCCACTGAGTGTACCGCCAAGATCGATCGTGGCTTGAAACACTTCACGGATTGCTTCGTAACCAATTTTGACCGCTTCCGGGTCTTTTCCATCCACCATAACGTTGGTATGAACATTGCCATCTCCCGTATGACCAAAGCATGGGATATTGATGTTATATTTTTTGGCAATCGCATCAAATTTTTCGAGAAGTTCCGGGAGTGCTGAACGGGGAACGGTAACATCTTCGTTGATTTTTTTAGAACCATAGACGGAGAGTGATTGGCTGGCATTACGGCGGGCAAACCACAAATCACTGGCTTCTTGTTTATCTTTTGCGATTTTAAATTCGCTGCATCCGTTTTCTTGAAATACTTTTTGGATTAACGAGAGTTGGAAGTCGAGATCTTCTTCGAGATTGCCATCAACATCGGTAACGAGGATCGCTCCCGCTTCAATCGGAAGTCCTTTTTTGTAGACTTGTTCCACTGAGCGAATGGTGAGATTGTCCAAAAATTCCATGGCAACAGGGGTAACACCGCTCGCCATTGTTTTATAAACCGCTTCCATCGCTGAATGAACGGTGGGGAAAATTCCCATCGCTGTTTTTGTCATTTTAGGCTTTGAGAGGAGTTTGAGGGTCACTTCAGTCGTGACGGCTAACGTCCCCTCGGAGGCGATCAAAATCCCAGTAATGTTATATCCGGCGACATCCTTGATGGTACGTTTACCTGCTTTGATGATATCACCATTAGGGAGTACTGCACGCATAGCCATCACATAGTCTTTGGTAATCCCATATTTGGCGGCACGCATACCGCCGGCATTTTCGTTGACATTACCGCCGATCGTCGAGTACTCTTGGCTCGCCGGATCGGGCGGATAAAAAAGACCGACTGCTTCAACGGCACGTTGAAGTTCCATGTTAACCACACCCGGCTGAACGATCGCAACCATGTTTTGCATATCGATCTCTAAAATTTTATTCATATGTTTTTCGAATGCCAAAACAATGCCGCCGGAAGAGGGAAGTGCTCCCCCGGTAAAACCGCTTCCCGCTCCGCGCGGGACGATTACGATACGGTGCTCATTACAGTATTTTAAAATATCACTGACATCACCCTCGTGGCGGGGAAATAAAACGGCTTCGGGCTCAAATTTCTCGCGTGTAGCATCATAGCTGTAGGCGATGAGGTGCGCTTTATCGCTGTAGACATTCTCTTTTCCGAGTAAATTGGTAAAAAAGTCAATGGCACTGGACGAGAGCATTGTTATTCCTTCAAATCAAAATAGCGCAATAGTGCGCTTTTGTCACTAAATTTTGCTTTGTAGAGCTCATATAATTCTTTGTTTTTTGAATTGTTTAAAGCAATTTGCTCTAGATAGTAAGGTTCGTAGCTCTCCAATCGTGAACTTCCCTCTCCCCACCATGCTGCACGAATAGTTGGAATGCGGGTAAAGAATGGAGTTTGTTCTTTGGCCGCATTGCTCATAGAAGGGGTACTTTGCAAGAGTGTAAAGCTTTTACAATCAAGGGTAAAGAGGTTCTGGGCGCTTTGAATGTAGAGCAACCCTATGGAATTCGCGGTGCAATAACGTCTAAAGTCTTCGACAAGAGGCGTAGGATGCCCTTCATACGAGAGATAGGTTGCGTAGTTGTCAGGGTGGATCCACTCTATGCCGGCGATACTTTTGGTGATTGTATCGTAGGAATCATCATTGGGAGCGATTAAGAGGGCACGCTCATAATCGTGAGCCAATACGGCAGTATCAGAGGGTGCTGGTGTCCAGTTACCGGTAGGAAGTGAGTTTTGGCGAAGCCCGTCATAATCGCTCAGGCGTAAAATAGCACGGCCATTGGTCGGATTTAGTTGTTCCACACGTGCGTTGACAATAATAGTGCTGTGCGTAGCATCAAATTTTCGAACGATAAATCCGCTCATCCCCTCACGCAGATTTTCAGCTACGATGGTTGCACGAGATTCTTGGACTTCGAGCAACGGTGTCGTTATGGACGAGGCGTTTAAAACGCCGCACACGAGAAAAGTAGTAAGCCAGATGCGCATCATGGTAACCTTTTGGTAAAGTAATTAATAGCGATTATAGCTTATCACATCTTTGTAAATGGAATTTTTGCTATCATTTAAATCTTTTTCGCTTAAGAAGCGTATTTTGATCAAGGATGAGAATGGGTCGTTTTTTTGCATTATTGTTATTGCCCCTTCTCCTTTTCGGTGGCTCTGTAAAACCGTTTAAGTGGAAAGACGGTGAAAGTTTCCTCGCTTTTTTAGAGCGTAAAAAACTTCCGCTAACGGTTTACTACAATCTGGATAAAGAGGATCAAAAGCTCACCGAAGACATCCCTTACAGCGCAAATTGCCAAATGGTTTTGGATAATAAAAATGTTATTCGTCAGATTCTTATCCCGGTGAATGACGAATTGCAATTGCAGCTTTATCTCACACCCAAACGTCGCTATGAGATGAAAGTTGTTCCGATTATCAGCGAAGAGTATACGGAAACTCTCTATGTCCCGATCCAGAGCCTCCCTTACGATGATATTTTAAAAACTACCGGTTCTAAGAATTTGGCTTCCAGTTTTGTCAAAATGTTTAAAGGTAAAGTAGATTTCCGAAAAGGGTTGCAACCGGGTGATCCGATCATTATGATATACACTCAAAAGTATCGGTTGGGCAAGCCGTTTTCTATGCCCGAAGTGCATGGGGCAATGGTTGAAATCAATGGTAAACGTGTTGCGATTTATCGCCATACGGATGGCCGTTTCTACGATGAAAAAGGGGGACAATATGAGAAATTTTTGTTTAAACTCCCTATCCGTAATTCCCGCATTACGTCCCGCTTTACAAAACGCCGCTATCATCCGGTACTTCATCGTTATCGTGCCCATTTAGGGGTTGATTTTGGAGCACGTCCCGGAACGCCGATTCTCTCAACCGGAGAGGGGCGTGTCAGCTTTGCCGGATATTCGAATGGGTATGGGAAAACGATTAAAATACGCCATAGTAATGGCTTAACGAGCCTTTATGCTCATCAAAAATCGTTTAAAAAAGGGATACATTCGGGTTCAAGCGTTAAACAAGGTGACATCATAGGCTATGTTGGCTCGAGCGGGCTATCCTCCGGTCCGCATCTCCATTTTGGGATGTATCGAGGGAGCAGTGCGATTGATCCTTTTAGCGTTATGAAGAAAAAAACGGAAGGTTTCAGCGGTAAAGAGCGTAAGGTGTTTCTTGCAATCCGAGATAAAATGGATCAAAAATTTAAACAAGCACTGAAAAATAAAGCGGTTCGAAAACCTTATTTTGATTTTCATGAAACCTATTATATCGACAGTTCGACGTTCAAACCAAAACCTTTCTAAAGGGTGTAAATGATTACCAACGTCACGATTGTAGCGTGTGAAAATTCTAATTTTGTGAAGCCTAAAAGGATGACATATTTCCAGAACGGTGTATCCAAAATATGGGATATGGTGGAAGTACACGATAGCGTTGCGATACTTTTATACCATGAAGAGAAGGATACTTTTGTCGTGGTAAAACAGTTTCGTCCCCCTGTTTATCTCAAACAGGGTGATGGCTATACGTATGAGTTGTGTGCCGGTATTGTGGATAAAGATAAATCACTTGTTGAAATAGCACATGAAGAGATTCTCGAAGAATGCGGATATCACGTCCCATTGGAGAAAATCGAGAAAATCACCTCATTTTATACGGCAGTAGGATTTGCCGGATCGGTCCAGACCCTTTATTTTGCACAAGTGAATGAAACGATGCGAGTAAGCGAGGGAGGGGGAGTTGATGTGGAGGTTATCGAAGTTGTCGAGATTTCGGTAAACGAAGCGAAAAGATTTGTGATGGATGAGACCAAAGCGAAGACACCCGGATTAATGTTCGGCTTTGGATGGTTTTTGGAGAATAAAGAAGTCGTTACTAAAGCGTCAAATGCCCGGAAGGGCAAGGATTAGAATTTATAAGCAACCGTAGCGTAAAAATTACGTCCCGGTTCGTTCAAAACGAGAGGCTGTGAGCCTTCCATGATGGTGGTTAGTCCGATATAGCTGTTACTGAGTGCATAGGTACGATCAAAGAAGTTATTGATTCCTGCACTTACAGAGAAACCGTTACCCCATTCGGTACCGTATTTAAGATTTAAAACCCCGTATCCGGCAATCGCTTGCTCCCCGTTATTTTCATCGTATGTTTGGCGTTTAGCCGCTATAAACTCGGCTTCAGCATAGTTTTTAGCGTCATCGAATACCAGTGCAATTCGCCCTTTAAGCGGTGGGATATCGGCAAGATCTTTGTCTGTTTGCGGCAGTGTTGCGAGAGAATCGAGTTGATTAACATCTTTTTTTGTCCCTCTTTGATATGCCATGCCCGATTCGATACTCCATTCCTTATTTAGAAGATAATCAGCGGTAACATCTCCACCGACAATACGCGCATCTATATTTGCAAACGAGGTAGTTGACCCTACAACTTTATAGGCATAAATGTAGTCTTTTAAATCGCTGTAGAATACCGTACCTTTGAGATGAAGATTACCAAACGTATGCTCGACACCCATATCGATTTCACGGTTGATTGTTTCATTGAGGTTGGTATTGCCGACACTGGCAAAATAGAGTTCCCGCGCATCGGGAACGCGAGATGTTTGTCCTATCCCGACAAAGATATTTCCATTGCTGCTGTAGTCATAACGCCCTAGTACGTTCGCACTGATGTTGTCGTAATCGCGGTCTTTTACGGTTGCCATCAAGTTTTGATCAGCATCGATATGAGTATCGTCATACCGTAACCCTCCGCTGAGATCCCATGCATCAAAAGATTGAGATGCTTTTGCGTAAAGACCGATGTTATCGGTATCGGCATCAGGAATTTGGACTTGAGCATAAGGATTGAGGCGTGAGCCTTTTGTTCCGTTCCAATTACGCGTTGAGAGATCGATTCCGAGGGTAATCTCAGTTTTGTTGAGAGAAGCATGGTTTTCTACACGAACGCCTTGGATAGTTGCATCGACCGGTGATACCATTGTCGCTGCAGCACTGGTGGCTGAAGCTCTAAAATCGGTTCCCATTTCATGCTCTACTTTTGAATGATACGCTTCGATGAGAAGTTCT
>NZ_MIBT01000098.1:13791-14466 GCF_001829605.1 Sulfuricurvum sp. RIFCSPLOWO2_12_FULL_43_24
CGATGAGAAGTTCTTCGGAAAAGGCTCCGAGACCGAAAAGTTGATACGCAGCTTTAAACATATCGGTATCGTCTTTAAGCGCATCCATAGGATAACGTGCGTAGAGAACATCATCAGCACGGTCGCCAAAGTAATTAAGGGTTAATTTTTGATTGTCAGCGATATTGCCGACAATCTTTGTCCAGAAATTTTGACGTGCATACGCATCATCATTTTTGTGTGCAGCAGAATAACGTTGATTTGCAGGTGCACCGTCTGCTTGTTCAGCCATGGTTTTTCCGTCACCGTCTTTGTATTGACCGCTTGTCTCACGGCTGTATCCTACAAGTGCTTGAATAGCATCATTGCCCCCCTCAACCGTGGTCGAAATTTTGCGGTAATCATAACTTCCCAAAGTCGCAGAGATTTCTCCATGAAGAGCTTTTCCCGGATCTTTGGTGACGACATTAATAGCACCGCCAAGGCTACCGAACTGAGTAACGTCAAACGGACCTTCTTGAACTTCGACACTTGCAATTTGACTGGAAGAGATGTGCATTGCCGGTGGATCCATACGGTTCGGACATGCGCCGCATATTTTGGCATCGTCGATCGTGACGTTAAGATTGTCTTTTTTAAATCCGCGTAAAACAATGTCATTACCGATAGAGGTTGTTCGAACATGGGTAATTTCAG
>NZ_MIBT01000099.1:0-3890 GCF_001829605.1 Sulfuricurvum sp. RIFCSPLOWO2_12_FULL_43_24
CATCATATAAATCGCTTCCATCACATCAACCGGCTCAAATCCCGCAACGACGACGGGGATACGGTAATGTTCAGGGAAAACCGCATAAATCTTCGACCCGCTGATCACGCTCACATGGGAGGGTCCGATAAACGCATCGATACGGTGATCGTAGCTGTTGACGTGCTCATCACGACTGTCGATCAACTCTTTCATCACTTCGGGTACAGTGACATGGTTGATATGAAAAAAGATGTTTTTAATATCACGTTTGATGACCACATCGAGCAATGCGGCACTCATCGGGGTCGTCGTCTCAAAACCGATCGCAAAGAAGATGATCTTTTTAGTCGGATTCTCCTCCGCTACTTTCAGCGCGTCCATCGGGGAGTAAACGTAACGGACATCGGCACCCTTGGCACGGGCATTTTGGAGCGAACCGTGGCTTCCCGGAACTTTGATCATGTCTCCCAATGTCAGTAAAATCACATCCTCTTGCATCGCTAACGTATAAGCATGATCGATCCGCTCTTTGGGCATGATGCACACCGGACATCCCGGGCCGTGGATAAAGTTGATGTTTTCCGGTAAGAGCTGCGTCAAACCGTATTTCATAATCGTGTGGGTATGACCGCCGCATACCTCCATAATATTAACGGTTCGTTCAAGCTTCTTTGCCTCGACAGCAATCAGCTTTTGAAAGCTTTTGATTACCTCGGGATTGCGAAAGCCATCATAGAGGTCTTTGAGTTCCAATGAACTCATGGGGCTTCTCGGTTGATACAATTGTCATCTTCCAGCACCAACGCCCTACGTTCTTCTTCATCGAGTGCCTCTAGTATCTCTTGATAGACTCTCAAAGATTCGAGGGCATCTTCTTCATCGATCTTGTTCATGATAAATCCGATATGCAACAGTACATAATCGCCGATTGCAACTGTGCCCTCTTCCATCAAATCCAATCCTGCTGTCCGCTGAACTCCCATCGTATCAACGGTTGCAATGTTAAGTTCCGTGTCAATGCTGACCACTTTTGAGGGAATCGATAAACACATAATTACGCTCTCATCTTTCGTTTAAATTCAATCCATTCAATCACTCTCATAATGGATGCTTCATCGTTAATATTGACCTCTAAAATATCGACACCCGGTTTGATCTTCCGTGCTTCGGATTTTTCGCGCTCGATGTCGTATTGAAAATAGGGAAGCAGATCGGTTTTGGTGATGAGGATCAAATCGGCGGTGCGAAACATCACCGGATATTTAGCGATTTTATCTTCTCCCTCAGGGATCGAGACCAGAACGATGTTCAGGTGCGATCCCACATCGTAGCTCGCCGGACAGACGAGATTCCCGACGTTTTCGATAAAACAGACATCCAATGGAGCCAACGGCAGATCATGTAGCCCCTTATGAACCATAAACGCATCCAGATGACACGCACTCCCCGTCTGAATCTGTACGGCATCGATTCCAACCGCTTTGAGACGATCCGCATCACGCGACGTCTCCAAATCCCCTTCGATGACACCGAATTTAAACGGAGCCAACGCACCCATTTTTTCCAAAAGGGTCGTTTTTCCGCTTCCCGGTGAGCTCATAAGGTTAATCGCAAGAACCCCGTGCTCATTGAAATGCTCACGATTATGGTGCGCTTCTTGATCATTCTTATCCAAAATCTTTTTGATCACCGCGATGGTTTTAGAATCGTTCAACTGCGGATTATGGTGCAATGTTTCATGCGCCGCATGATGATCATGAGAATGATGGTCATGGTCTCCATGATCATGGTGATGATGAGTGTCGTGGTCGTGGTGATCATGATGGTGATCGTGATCCGTAATAGAACAGCCGCAGTCTTTGCACATAATTAAAATCCTTATTGTTTAGTTTATATTTTCCGTTCGTGGTGAGCTCACGTGCCCTATAGGGTATGTCGAACCATGGACACACCCTTCGACAGGCTCAGGGCGAACGGAATCGAAGTTACGCTAATAACATATTCCCGCCGACTAAGACGGAAATGACACCAACCGTAGCAAAAACACGTCGTACATTTTGAATATTCGTCAAAATCTCTCGATTAATCCAAGAAATGACCAAACCGAAGCTAAAGAAGACCACCATAACTCCGGCGATAAAGGCTAAAACCATGCTAAAGTCAACCGCTTGTCCCTGCAAAACTCCGAGAGTGACCAACATACCGCGCACCCCGCCGATTCCCATCAAAACACCCACCCCAAATGCGGATGCAGTCGTGGAAGATTCGTGTTGGTGTTCATTTCCGAACCAAATGTGTACGTGTTTTTTATGCTCATGAGTATGCGTTTTCAAATGGATTCTATTCGCATAGACCAAATACAGTAAATAGAGTCCGATGGAGAGAATCACACTCGACGCAATCACATCCCCATAGGCTAGAACCGCTTCAGGCAATGTGTAATATTGCAGGATTTTTGCAAAGATAAAGAGCATGATCCCATGCCCAATCGCAAAAGCCCCTACGATCAAAAATGTCTTTTTCGTCTCTTTACCGATCGAAAAATCGGTAATAGCGCTCAGATGATCCGGCCCAAAAGCGTGCAAGATACCGTACCAAAAAATGATCATTAAACCGATTTCCATTTTAAAGCCCCTATTTATGAATAATCATTCAGAATAAGTGATTATAAGATTTTATGGTAAAACAAACCTAAAAAAATGATTTTCTTATTAAATTTCAGGACTCACCTCTTTTTCGCTCATTGAAAAAAACTTCAAATTGGCTTGCAGGCATCGGTTTACCCAAGAAATACCCTTGTATTTCATCACACCCTTCTTGACGTAAAAATTCCAGCTGTTCTGCTAATTCAACTCCCTCAGCAATCGTTGTAAGATTTAGTGCCTTCCCCATTGCTATAATCGCTTTTACCAGAGTAGAATCATTTCCATCGGTCATAACATTTTTGACAAATGACTGATCGATTTTCAGTTTGGAGATGGGGAAATGTTTTAAATAGCTCAGGGATGAATAACCTGTCCCGAAATCATCAAGAGAGAACTGGATTCCGAACGTTTTAAATGCGCTCAGAATATTAAAAATTTTAGACGTATCATCAATTAGGATACTTTCCGTCAGTTCAAGCTCAATATCTTTCGGATCTACCCCTATTTCATTCAAAATATCAATGGTTTTGTTGAAAAAATTTTCCTCTTTAAATTGGCGTGAAGAGAGATTAATGGCCATAGTGAAGGTCTCTATTCCTTGGTCATTCCAATTTTTAAGTTGTTGGCATGCGGTACGCAATACCCATTCTCCGATAGGGACGATCAGCCCTGTTTTTTCGGCTATAGATATAAAGTCACCCGGAGATACGATCCCACGTTCTGGATGATTCCATCGTATCAAAGCTTCCGCGCCCGTTACGATACTATTGCCGATATTCATTTGAGGCTGATAATAAAGGAGAAATTCTCCGTTTTGAAGTGCATTAATCAACTCGTTTTGAATCTTCAATTCATCGTGAATATAGGCGGTCATTTCATTCTGATAGCGAGAGTATTTATTCCGTCCTGATTCTTTGGCATAATACATAGCTGCATCGGCATTGCGTAAAAGCATTTCGGAATCGGTTTCATCCAAAGGGTAAAAACTGTATCCGATACTCAAACTAACATAGAGTATATGTTCCAATATCACAAAAGGGGCAGTAAATTGATCATAAACATTTTGAAGAATAGTCTCAATCTCTTCTTCCATATGTAAATCAGGAATAAGGACGGCAAACTCATCGCCCCCAAAACGCGATACCGTATCACTTTTTCTAAAACTATTTTTTAGCCGGGATGCAACAGCTTGCAAAAGAATATCACCCACACCGTGTCCCAACGTATCGTTCACGGTTTTAAAGAAATCAAGATCCATAAAAA
>NZ_MIBT01000099.1:4079-4188 GCF_001829605.1 Sulfuricurvum sp. RIFCSPLOWO2_12_FULL_43_24
CCCTCTTTCGTCCGATTCTTATTTAAACTGTATTCTCCACCATTACCGCTTAAGAGGGCAGACCATACTTTTAATGTTTTACTGGAGGGAGGGAGAAGTAGCTCGTCAC
>NZ_MIBT01000100.1:0-13594 GCF_001829605.1 Sulfuricurvum sp. RIFCSPLOWO2_12_FULL_43_24
GCCCCCTCTGACATCTCTACAACCACTTCGGCACTTACCGCACCATGATGTTCAAGCGCATAATCATCAACTGCCAGCCAATTGGCTTTTAGAGTATTGGAATAAGTGATTAAAGAACCTTCAAACACATTGGACGCACCACTTTGAGAGGTAAAAAAATGGGCAAGTGACCCTCCGCTGCAGCTTTCGGCAAATGAGAGTTTTTTGTGGTGAGTCCCCAGACGTTCAATAATAAATGCGGCGATATTGGTCGCGGCAATGACTTTATGATGCATGAGCCCGCGTGCGGATGCAATAAATTGAGAAAGGTTTCCGTGTTTACGGGTGTGGATACGTATTTTAAGCCATCCCTCGACTAATTCGCTGAATTCAAGTTTAACATCGAAGTTTTGGGCTAACGGTTCGAGAAGCGTTTGCGCACTGAGAAGTTCTTCGTTGAAAAGGTGGATAGTGGCAAGACGTGACTCATCATCGATGAGAATCGGAGGGAGTTCTTTCCCCTCTGTTGCCAGAATAACGTTGATTTCAGAACTGTTGTGGGTGAGAAGATAGCTACCGTTTTCGAGGATACTGGCACGTGATGGAATAAGCATTTGTTCTTTTAAAATCTGGTTATCGGCGGTGACAGTGCTGAGAAGTTTTCCGACGATGGTAAAGGTGCTTTTTGTGGTGACAATGATGAGCTTGGATTCATTCTTTAAGAGACCTTCAAGGTGTAAAAAGAGCCCTTTGTCCGATTCTTCGAAATAATTGATGGAGTCGATTGAAGCGAGGCGATTTTTGATACTTCGGAGGATATAACGCTCATACGCTTCATTCAAAATCAGCCGATTTCCTACGAAAATAACATCACGTTTCATGGAGTTCCCGAGTATAAATTTCGGATAGTATAGCATAGTGACAGCAAAATTTAATCACCTGAACGCTATAATGCACCACTTTTTCTATAAGGTAACAGATGGATTATAAAGAGACCCTCCTTCTACCTCAGACCGAGTTTCCGATGCGCGGAAATTTGGTTCAAAATGAGCCTGCACGCTATAGCGCGTGGATTGCGAACGATGTTTACGGCAAGATGAAAGCCAATCGTAAAGGTGCCGAGAGCTTCACATTGCATGATGGACCTCCGTATGCCAACGGCCATACACATATCGGTCACGCCCTCAATAAAGTACTTAAAGATATTATTGTCAAATACCATTACTTCAACGGTAAATCGGTTCGTTTTACTCCGGGATGGGACTGTCACGGATTGCCGATCGAGCAGCAAGTGGAGAAAAAGCTGGGCGGAAAGCAGAAAAAAGAGCTTCTCAGCACCGCAGAAGTACGCCAGATGTGTCGCGATCATGCGAGTGAATTTGTCGATATTCAACGCGCGGAGTTTAAAAAACTGGGTGTTATTGCGGACTGGGATAATCCGTATTTGACCATGGACTCGAAGTTTGAAGCGAACATCTACCGTACTTTGTGCGCTGTAGCGAAAAAAGGGCTATTGATCGAGCGTTCTAAACCGGTGTATTGGAGCTGGGCGGAGCGGACGGCACTTGCCGAAGCGGAAGTAGAATACGAAGATAAAGAGGACTATTCGATCTATGTCGCGTTTGAACTCAGCGATGAGGCTAAGGTACGAGCAGGGATCGAGGGGAACGCCGCCATCATTATCTGGACGACGACTCCGTGGACACTGCCTGCGAATACGGGGATCTCTCTCAATCCTGATGAGATCTATGTGCGGACCAGTGACGGTTACATCGTTGCCGAGAAACGGTACAACGCCCTTATCGAAGAGGGTGTATTTTCAGGGAGTGTCGTTCAAAAAATCGAAGCGAAAAAATTTGAAAACCTTTATGCGATCAACCCTCTAAACGGTCGCGGTTCTCATTTGGTTCTCGGCGAGCATGTTTTGATGGAGAACGGTTCAGGATGTGTTCACACTGCACCGGGACATGGGGAAGATGACTATCGTATCGGTCTTCGTTATAACCTCGAAGTCGTAATGCCGGTTGATGAGACAGGGTGTTACGATCAGAGCGTGGTTCGCGAAAAACTTCTCCCGAATCCCGAAGAGTTCGTCGGTAAACACATCTTTAAATGCAATGAACCGATCATCGAATTGCTCGGAGATAAAGCACTTAAAGTATCGAAATTTCGTCACTCCTATCCGCACTGCTGGCGTTCTCATACTCCGCTCATTTACCGTGCGACGAAGCAATGGTTTATCAGTGTAGACGGCACACCTCTGGGCGAGACAAAAACACTTCGTGAAATCGCACAGGCTGAAGTCGCTAAAACAGCGTTTTATCCGGAATCCGGACGTAACCGCTTAGGATCAATGGTTGAAAACCGTCCTGACTGGTGTATCTCTCGCCAGCGTGATTGGGGAGTTCCTATCGCATTTTTCCGTGTCAAAGCGACGGGGGAAGTGATTTTAGAAGAGAAAGTGCTTAACTTTATCGCGATGATTTTCGAGATGCACAGCACCGATGCGTGGTACTCGATGAGTATCGAAGAGCTTCTCTATCCGGGATGCTCGTACAAAGCGGATGAACTTGAAAAAGTGTCCGACATTCTCGATGTTTGGTTTGACAGCGGTTCGACATGGAATGCGGTGCTTAAATCACGTAACTATGATGCGGGAGAATATCCGGCTGATTTGTACATCGAAGGCTCTGACCAGCATCGCGGATGGTTCCAATCCTCTCTCTTTTTAAGTACGGCAGTGGAACATATTGCTCCGTACAAAGCACTTTTGACTCACGGTTTCACCGTCGATGAGAAGGGTGAGAAGATGTCGAAATCCAAAGGGAATGTCGTTGCTCCCGAATCGGTTCTTAAAGAGTATGGTTCAGAAATTTTGCGTCTATGGGTTGCAATGAGTGACTATCAAGGTGATTTAAAAATCTCCGGTAATATCCTCAAGCAGACAGCCGATCAATACCGAAAACTGCGCAATACGTTCCGTATTATGTTGGCGAATCTTGATGGATTGGAAACCATCGTTCCCTACAGTGAAATGGGTGAGATCGATAAATGGATCGTGGCAAAAGCTAAAGAGGTATTTGACGAGACGCATCGACTTTTCGGGGAATATAACTTCGTTCACGGGATGAGCGGATTGAACTATTTTATTGTCAATGAACTCAGCGGTGTTTACATCGATATTACCAAAGACCGTATGTATTGTGACGCTTCCTCTTCTGCTGAGCGTCGCTCGACACAGAGTGCTATGGCGATCATTTCCCGTTCTATGCTCGGACTTATCGCTCCGATTTTGACTTATACCGCTGATGAGATTTTTGAGAATGCTCCATCGGTTATTAAGGGATCATGCACGGATATTTTTGATATCACTTATAGATCAATCGAAGCAGTTGATAGCAACTGGGACGAAGCGACCATGAAAGTGATCCGTGAAAAGTTCAATGAGATTGTGGACGGATTGAAAAAAGAGAAAGTGATTAAAAACACCCTTGAACTCGTAATATCAACGACTTCTACAGTGGCAAAAGCGATGAAAAAAGCCGATATTGAAGAGTATCTGGTTATCTCTAAATGGTGTGCCTGTGAACTCAAAGATGTTTTAGGGACGTTTGACTACGAAGGGGACACATTCAATATTGCCCTAGCATCCAAAGCTAAATGTCCAAGATGCTGGAAATATCATAGTGAAGACGAACAGTCATTATGTCCACGTTGTGCGCAGGTAGTTGCGTAATGATCGATTTCACTCAACCCGTTCCAATGAGTTTTATTGCTGAAACAGTCGGGGTTATTTTTGTCGTAATTGGTTTAGGGATTATGATGGTAAAACAAGCAAAACGTAGAAAGGAACGTGCATGATAACACTGAAAGAGGCGTTAAAACTCTCGAAAGAAGAACTGAGCTCTCTCAAAGAAGAGTTGAAAGCCAAGATTGCAGCCAATCCTGAGCTTAATGCATATATCGATGTTTTGAATGTCGGTGAAGGGATTCCGATTGCGATTAAAGACAATATTCAAGTGACAGGTTGGTCGGTAACATCAGGTTCCAATATTCTAAAAGGGTATATTGCTCCGTACAATGCAACTGTAATTGAGAAACTTTTGGCCGCTAATATGTCACCGTTCGGACGTACCAATATGGATGAATTCGCGATGGGTTCTACTACCGAGAGCAGTTGTTACGGTAAAACGCTCAACCCTTTGAATCATAATTGTGTTCCGGGAGGAAGTTCGGGCGGTTCGGCTGCGGCAGTTGCGGCAGGGTTAGCGGTAGCGGCACTTGGAAGCGATACGGGTGGATCGATCCGTCAGCCTGCGGCATTTTGCGGTATCGTCGGGATGAAACCGACGTATGGTCGTGTTAGCCGTTACGGTTTGGGTGCGTATGCCAGTTCACTCGATCAGATCGGGCCGATGACCCAAAACGTCGAAGATGCGGCGATTCTTTACGATATTATCCAAGGATATGATCCGAAAGATTCAACCTCTGCGAATCGCAATGACGGCACCGTAAGTGATAAACTCGATGGCAATATAAAACTAAAAATTGCTATCGTACCTGACTATGTCAAAGATGCTTCCGAAGATGTCCGCAAAGCGTATGCCAAAGCGGTAGAAGCATTGAAAAATGCGGGGCACACCATCGTCGAAAAAAGCCTGATGGATCCGAAATACGACATCTCAGCGTACTACATCACGGCGACGGCGGAAGCGACGACTAACCTTGCGCGCTATGACGGTATCCGCTACGGTAACCGTGTAGAGGGAGATAACCTCAAAGATACCTTTTTGCAAACCCGTTCGCAAGGGTTCGGTGCCGAAGTACAACGCCGTATTATGCTCGGTAACTTCGTACTCTCTTCTGGATATTACGATGCGTATTACGTTAAAGCACAAAAAGTACGCCGATTGATTCAAGAGGAGTATAATAAGATTTTCGAAGAAGTTGATCTTATTTTGACTCCGGTTGCTCCCCGCACTGCTTATGAATTTGGAGCCCTTAGTGATCCGCTTGAGATGTATTTGAGTGATATTTACACCATTTCGGTCAACCTCGCAGGTTTACCGGCGATTTCGATTCCGATTGATACAGCGGATAACGGCATGCCTGTAGGTCTTCAACTCATAGCCGCTCCGTATGCGGAGCAAACCTTATTTAACGGGGCATTTAGCCTCGAAACTCAACTCAAAGGATAATTACCATGAATATTCGTAAACGCGCCCTCACTTTTGAAGATGTATTGCTCATCCCTAAATACTCAGAGGTTCTCCCTAGAGAAGTGAGCTTGAAAACGATGTTGACCCGTAATATTCCCCTCAATATCCCAATGGTTTCTGCGGCTATGGATACGGTTACGGAATATCGTGCGGCAATTGCGATGGCTCATTTGGGTGGTATCGGGATAATTCATAAAAACATGGACATTGAGACCCAAGTCAAACAGATTAAAAAAGTAAAAAAATCCGAAAGTGGTATCATCATCGATCCGATTTTTGTCCATCCAAACGCTACACTCGAAGATGCCGAAGCGTTGATGAACGAATTTAAAATCTCCGGTGTTCCGGTTGTTGATAACCATAACAAACTACTCGGCATTTTGACCAATCGTGATATGCGTTTTGAAAAAGATTTGTCGAAGTTGGCCATCGACGCGATGACTCCTATGCCGCTTATTACTGCAAAAGCAGGGATCACTTTGGCGGATGCTGAGCAAATGATGCACGTTAATAAAATCGAAAAGCTCCCGATCATCGATGATAACGGATTGCTCAAAGGTTTGGTAACGATCAAAGATATCAAAAAGCGTATTGAATATCCTAATGCTAACAAAGATGATTTCGGTCGTCTTCGTGTCGGCGCGGCAATCGGTGTTGGACAGCTTGACCGCGCTCGCGCACTTGTCGATGCAGGTGTGGATGTTTTGGTTTTGGACTCTGCTCACGGTCACTCGAAAGGAATTTTGGATACGGTTAAAGCGATCAAAAAAGAGATGGTGGTCGATATCATTGCCGGAAACGTTGCAACGGGTGAAGCAACATTGGCCCTCATTGAAGCAGGTGCTGATGGGGTCAAAGTAGGTATCGGACCGGGATCGATCTGTACGACGCGTATCGTTGCGGGTGTCGGTGTTCCTCAAATTTCGGCTATTGATGAGTGTGCCGCAGTCGGACGCCAACATGGAGTACCGATTATCGCTGATGGCGGCATCCGCTATTCGGGTGACATTGCAAAAGCCCTTGCTGTAGGGGCAAGCGTTATTATGGCAGGATCACTCCTTGCCGGAACGGAAGAGTCACCGGGTGATACCATCATGTACCAAGGGCGTCAATACAAATCGTACCGCGGAATGGGTTCTATCGGAGCGATGACGAAAGGTTCAACTGATCGTTATTTCCAAGAGGGGACGGCTGCGGATAAACTCGTTCCTGAGGGGATTGAAGGACGTGTGCCATTTCGTGGAAGTATTGCTGCAGTTGTACATCAAATGATGGGTGGTCTACGCTCTTCTATGGGATATTGCGGATCTGAGAGTATTGAAGCTTTCTGGGACAAAGCAGAATTTGTTGAAATTACCAGTGCAGGGCTTAAAGAGTCACACGTTCATGATGTTATTATTACCCAGGAAGCACCAAACTACCACGTATAAATTTCATTTATACGGTTTTAATCCTACTAAATTAGTAGGATTACTTGGGAAAAATGTAAAATCACGATACAATAATTTACAAAACAATGTAAAGGATGATTATGCAACTTCAAACTGAAGCGCTTCACGCGGGATACAACAAAGACTCTCAAAGTACGATGGCAGTACCCATCTATCAAACGACTGCATACGAGTTTCGTGATGTTGAGCATGCGGCAAATTTATTTGCTCTTAAAGAGTTGGGAAATATCTATACCCGTCTGAACAACCCGACAACCGATGTCTTTGAAAAACGGTTTGCGCAACTTGAAGGGGGCGCTGCAGCTTTAGCCGGTGCAAGCGGTATGGCCTCTATCTTTTATGCAATTGCTAATGCGGCTGAATCGGGAGATAATATTATTTGTGCCCGTCAGCTCTACGGCGGAACATTGACCCAAGCGTCGTACACGTTAAAACGTTTCGGTATACAAGCCCGTTATTTCGATGTGCAAAATCCAATCGAGATCGAAGCACTGGTTGATGATAAAACCAAAGCGATTTTCTTTGAATCATTAACCAACCCTAGCATCGATGTGGCCGATATTGCTGCAATTACCGCGATTGCGAAAAAACACGGCATCCTCACTATCGTCGATAATACGGTAGCGACTCCGGTCCTTTGCCGTCCGTTCGAACATGGTGTCGATGTAGTGGTTCACAGTGCGAGTAAATATACGACGGGACAAGGATTGGCCATTGGCGGGATTATGGTTGAGCGTAACGGTTTGATTGATTTGATCAAAGGGAATGCGCGCTATCCGCAGTTCAATGAGCCGGATGAGAGTTATCACGGGTTAGTTTATGTTGATGTACCGTTGCCTCTCTTTACCCTTCGTGCACGTCTTTCACTTTTGCGTGATTTGGGTGCGGTGGTGTCTCCGTTTAATTCATGGCTCTTTATCCAAGGGATAGAAACTCTTTCGCTCCGTATGCGTGAACACTCACGCAATGCTCAAGTGGTTGCAGAGTTTTTAGAATCTCACCCGATGGTTAAAAAAGTGAACTATCCGGGATTAAAAAGCAATAGTAACTATGCCAATGCACAACGTTATTTTGAAAACGGTATGGCAAGCGGCTTGCTCAGTTTTGAAGTTGAGAGTTTTGAAGCGGCGAAAAAAATTGTGGATGCTACAAAGCTATTTTCACTTGTTGTGAATATCGGCGATTCTAAATCAATCATTACCCATCCGGCATCGACAACCCATCAACAATTATCTCAAGAAGAGTTAGTGGCATGCGGTGTCCCATCAGGGCTGATTCGTCTAAGTATCGGACTCGAAGCATCGACCGATTTGATTGATGATTTAACTCAGGCATTAAACGCGTAAAGGGTCTCATGTTAAATCTGCAAATTCACAGTGAACATTTTACGAACCCTCTCTATTTAGAGAGTGGGCGTATTCTTGAACCGTACGATATCGTCTATGAAACGTACGGAGAACTGAATGAAGCGCGGGATAATGTAATCGTCATCTGCCATGCCCTCACGGGATCTCATCATGCGGCAGGGACGTATGAGGGGGATAACAAGAACGGATGGTGGGATGGACTTATAGGTCAGGGAAAAGCGGTCGATACTGACAAATTTTTCGTGATCTGTACCAATGTGATCGGGAGCTGTTTCGGCTCAACCGGTCCTATGTCACCTCGTTACCCGTACAATGAACCATACCGTTATAAATTTCCGGTTGTGACAATTCTGGATATGGTTAAAGCACAGCGAATTTTGTTTGATCGTTTGGGAATCCATCAGGTGCATGCCGTGATCGGCGGATCGATGGGGGGGATGCAAGCCCTCGCATTTGGTGTCTATTTTCCGAATTTCGCCAAAAAAATTATTGCTATGGCAACGACGTCTGCGACGCAAGCATGGGCGATAGCATTTAATAAAGTTGCCCAAGAGGCAATTCTTAAAGATCCTGAGTTTAAAAACGGCTATTATGATCCAGAAATTATCCGAGAAAACGGTCTTTCGGGTATGGCAATCGGGCGCATGGCGGGACATATCAGCTTTTTATCCCATCAGTCAATGACAAAGAAATTTGGTCGTGAATACAAACGAACCGATGGATTATATGAGCTGTTCGGCAAGTTTCAGGTTGAATCGTATTTAGAGTACAATGGCTATAATTTTACAAAATGGTTTGATCCTCTTTCGTATCTCTATATTACTAAAGCGATCAATATCTATGATCTGTCGCGGGGATTTGATTCGCTTGAAGAAGCGTTAGGGAAAATCAATGCGGAACTCTATCTGGTCGGATTTGAAAAAGATATTCTTTTTCTCCCTTCCGAGATGGAGAGTATCCATACCGCAATGAAAGTACTCGGAAAAACGAACAGCGATTATCTTGAAGTTACGAGTGATTATGGACATGATGCTTTTTTAGTAGAAATTGATAAAATAGAGAATTATGTTCGGGAGGCACTATGAGTCAGAATGAGAGTTTTGAAACCAAGATTACCAATGCCAAAGCGATTCTAGAGAAATTAATGGATCCTGCATTGCCAATGAATGAAAGTGTTAAAGCTTACGAAGAGGGGATGAAAGAGCTGCGTATCGCTGAAACAATGCTTCAAAATGCACAGTTACAGATTCAAATTATCAAAAATCAGGAGCAATAATGCGTGTTGCCATACTCCAACTCCCTTCCATTGGTATGGGGAGCAATAAACTCGAAAGTTATGCCCGTATTGCGAATCAAAAAGGGGTAAAGCTTATGTTAATGGGGGAATATCTCCTGAACCCTTTTTTCAAAGAGCTGATTCAAACGCCTGTCAGTATGATTGCAGAACAAAGTACTCATCAAATCGAAACACTCAAAGTATTGGCTCTCAAATATGATCTTACTTTTGTTGCCCCTATCGTAACGGTGAAAAAGAGAGAGTGTACGAAAATGATTGCAAAAATTAATGCCCGTAGTGTTACCTATTATCCGCAGCAATTTTTGATTAATTATCCACATTGGAATGAAGAGAAATTTTTTAATAATCCTATCGAAGCGGTAAAACCTCCGATGATTTTTGCAGTGGATGGATTTAAATTTGCCGTAATGGGAGGTTATGAGACCCATTTTGATCCTATGTGGGATGCTGTGAGTTCTAAAGTTGTTGACGCAGTTTTAATCCCAAGCGCTTCTACTTTTGAATCGCATAATCGATGGCGTGAGCTGATTAAAACCAGAGCTTTTACCCACAACTGCTATATCCTCCGTGCCAATCGTGTCGGAGAATATTGTGATGAAAAACATGCATGGAAGTTTTACGGTGATTCGATGGTTGTATCTCCCGATGGAGAAATAGAAGCAGATCTTGGTAACACTGAAGAGCTGTTGATCGTTGATTTGGATCGAAAAAGCCTCATAGAATCACGAAAAGGGTGGGGGTTTAAAGAGGCATTACGAAAGCGAAAATAAAGTGAAAAAACTTTTTTTCCTTTTTTTTACCCTCTTTTTTTCACTTCAAGCCGCAGTTTTACAACTTCATGATAATACTTCCCCTTCGATAGAAGCTTCTATCGAATATTTGGAAGATCGTGACGGAAATACCTCTCTTCAAGAGGTACAACAAAGTTCTTTTATCCCTTATACAAAAGAACGCAGTGTCAATTTCGGTTTTACACAATCGGTGTATTGGTTTAAAATTGATCTGAAGAATTTCAATCCAAGCCTTAACAAAAAATGGTGGGTAAAAATTGATTATCCTTTATTGGAGTCGATTGATCTTTATTTGATTAAGAATGATGGAAAAATACTCAAATATCAACGTATGGGTACCTCTCAACCTTTTCATTCGAGAGAAGTGGATTCACACCATTTTATTTCCGAACTTCCTCTTAATAATGTGGCTGATTCAACATTATTATTGAAAATTAAAACACAAAGCTCGATGCAGCTTCCTCTCTCTATCCTCTCATCGGAAGATCTTTTTGCAGAGATGGAGCAGAATAATCTTTTTGTGGGTATCTATTACGGTTTTTTTATTATTATCTTGCTTTACAATATTGTTTTATTTATTTATACCAGAGATCCTAATTATCTCCGTTATATTCTCTTTTTGGCCTCTTTTATTTTGTGGCAGCTCTCATTTGACGGGTTAGGAATTAAATACGTATGGGGAGATGCGCGGTGGTTAATTGAACACGGGTCGAGTGCCTTTATTGCATTGAGTTCTTTTTCTGCCCTTTATTTTAGCCGCCATTTTCTCAATACGCGACGTTATACCCCTCGTCTGGACAAAATAATTGTCGGTATGATGAGTATTAGCATCGTTATGGCACTTGCATCATCCGTACTCCCTTATGGAAAGGTAATTCCCATTAATGCATTATTGGCATCGATTATGCCGATTGTATTACTGATTGCAGGTTTATTGGTCATGCGTCACGAATATCGAGCCGCTCGTTTTTATGTTGCCGGATGGAGCTCTTTTCTGATTGCTACGATTATTTTTGCTTTCAATAAATTTGATCTGATCCCCAGCTTTTACGGTATCAATCATGTTCAGCAGATAGGGTCGGCTATAGAGATGATTTTTCTCTCACTGGCACTTGCCCATAGGGTATATCTGTTACAGCGTGAATACATTGGAAAACTCAATCATTTGAATGACACATTGAGTGACAAAGTAAAAGTTGCACTGGATGAAGCACGGATTAAAGACCGTTTGTTCGTCCAACAATCCAGATTAGCTGCGATGGGTGAGATGATTGAACAAATTGCCCATCAATGGCGACAGCCACTTCATACATTGGCACTGATTAACCAAGATATGTACGTAAAACAAAAGCTTGGTTTATGCGATGAAGCTTATTTTGATCAGAGTCATACGAGGATTGATGAATATCTGCAATATCTCTCTAAAACCATTGATGATTTTCGTAACTTTTACAAAACGGACAAATCCATAGCCCCTGAGGATATTGGTGATTTAGTCGTAGATGCGTTGAGACTTAGTGATGTATTTTTGAAATATGCAAAAATAAAAACGGATATTGATATATCTTCAGCACGAAAAGTTAATATTTCTAAAAATGAGATGATTCAAGTATTGATGAATTTAATCAAAAATGCTCATGATGCGATTGTCGAGCAAAAAATATCGAATGGGATGATTACGATTCGTGTCGAAGCTTATGAGGATGGGGTGAAGGTCAGTATCGAAGATAATGCCGGAGGGATTGCTCCTAATGTGATGGAAAAAGTATTTGATATCTATTTTACGACTAAAGATCCTGATAAAGGGACAGGGTTAGGGCTGCATATGTCGAAATATATTATTGAAGAGAGTTTTGGAGGGAAAATCTGGGTTGAAAACACCAGTGTCGGTGCCCGATTTATTATCCTTTTACCAGCTGAAAATATGAATACCTTAGTACTCAAGTCAGAATAAGGGAGCAATTTAGCGAAACGATGTTAAGCTAAAGCAAATATCTGCAGGAGAATGAATATGATGCACTATTTCCACCGTCAGGTGCAGTTGTGGGGAGAAGAGACGCAACGTTCACTTCAATCGAAGCGAATTGCCATTATTGGAAGTGGAGGACTAGGGAGCTCGTTAGCATTCGCTCTGGGCTCATCAGGAATCGGCGAGATTCATATGGTCGACTTTGATACGGTTAGTTTGCATAATATTCATCGTCAGATCGCATTTAAAATGGGAGATGAGGAAAAGTTCAAAGCCGAGGTAGTAGCAGAACTTATCGAAGCACGTTGTCCACATGTTACAGCCTATCCCCATATTTGTCGTTTTGAAGACTTTATTCAAAAAGAGATCGAGGTAGATCTCATTATTGATGCGACGGATAATCTCCCCTCTCGCGGTGCCATCAACACGTACGCTAAATCCAAAGGATTACCTTGGGTTTATGGATCGGTGGAGGCGTTTAACGGTCAGGTATGTTTTTTTGAAGAAGCATCGTTTAACGAAGTATTTAAAATTACCCAAAAAGCACCTGCTGGTATTGCCGCACCGATTGTGATGCATATTGCATCGTTACAGGCAAATTTAGCGTTACGCTTTCTTGCTGGGCTAAGTGTGAAGAAAGACAAACTTTATTATCTCTTTTTTAATGATGAAGGGGAATTGATAACGCAAAAATTTGCGCTACCAAAGAGTGAGCGTTAAAGGTTAGAGATGTATTTCGCGAGTGCGTCAATCTGCGCATCGTTAAGCGCTTTAGTCTGTCCTTGCATTAATGCTTTCATATCTTTTCCATAGGTGCCTGCTTGATACCCTTTGAGCGCTTCTTTTATTTGAGCTTCACTAAACTGTGCAATAATTTGTGATTTGTTTAATGCTGCTTTTTCTGCTTTTGCGCCATGGCATGAAGCACATTTCTGACCAAACAAGGCTGTAGCGTCTACAGAAGCCGTAATAGGTGCTTTAGTGGCTGTAGGCTCAGGTATCGGGATAACTGTTGGTGCAGGTGTTGAAGCAGTTTTCTCAACGGGGGCATTGTTTTCAACCGATGTTTCTGTTGATGTTGGTGTGGTTATAACTTCAGGAGCAGATGTTGATGCTTCGGTTGGAGCGGAGTCATTGCTGCATCCTAAGATAAAAAGGGCACAAACGACACTGAGTAATGATTTCATAAAGAATTCTCCTAATAGGTTTAGGATATTTTAACGAAATTTTGATAATTTTGGGATTTGAAAAAAGGAAAGAATAAAAATGGTGTTTCACACCGAGGTGTGAAACGTGCTAAGTAAGTTAAACTTATTTAGCTTCAGCAGCAGGAGCAACTTCAGCATCAGCAGCAGGTGCAACTTCTTCAGTAACATTAGCTTCTTCAGCAACAGGTGCAGCAGCTTCTTCAGCTACTGGTGCAGCTTCTTCAGTAGCAGCAGGTGCTTCAGTTGTTGCAGACTCGCTGCATCCGATAAACATTGCAGCCAAAAGCAACGCAGAAATGATTTTCATCATGGT
>NZ_MIBT01000101.1:0-14679 GCF_001829605.1 Sulfuricurvum sp. RIFCSPLOWO2_12_FULL_43_24
GCCAACCAAAGGACAAACATGCAAAACTATGGTATTGATATTTGGGGTGAAAACAACTTTATGATCGATCAGGGGATGGTTAAGGTTAACTATAAAAGCTCCCCATCCCTCATCGAAATTAGCCAAAAAATTCGTAAAACCAATCTGCGCGGACCGTTAATTTTACGTTTTCCCCATTTGATCGGAAAACAGATCGATCTTTTGTATTCCAATTTTCATCGCGCTATTTTCGAAAACGATTACACCGGTAAATTCCGTGCCGTATTTCCGCTAAAAGTAAATCAATTCCCCGAAGCGGTCGATGCCATCGTTGAGCATGGCGAACGCTATGGGTACGGTCTTGAAGCAGGGTCTAAAGCCGAACTCGCTATTGCCATGGCTAAAACGGCTCTTGGCTCACCCATCACCGTCAATGGGTTTAAAGATGAAGAGATGGTACGACTTGGATTTATGGCAGCTCAAATGGGTCATAACATCACCATCACCATCGAGGGGTTGGGTGAACTCGAATGGATTATCGACGTTGCACAGTCGTGTAATCTGAAAATCCCGAACATCGGAATCCGTATCCGTCTCCAATCGGAGGGGAGCGGTATCTGGGCAAAAAGCAGCGGCTTAGGTTCTAAATTCGGACTCACTTCGACCGAACTGATCGAAGCGATGAACATGCTCCAAGAGAACAATCTAGTGGAGCATTTCACCATGATTCACTTCCATGTCGGTAGTCAAATGGAAGATATTTCAACCCTAAAACGTGTTTTGCGTGAAGCAGGCAATATTTATGCCGAACTCAAAAAAATGGGTGCTACCCGCCTTGGAGCCATCAACATCGGTGGTGGACTTGCGGTTGAGTATTCCCAGCACACATCGGGTCGTTTGCGCAACTATACCCTCGAAGAGTTCTCCAACAGTGTCGTTTTCTTGCTCCGTGAGATTATGAATGCCAAAGGGGTAGCCCATCCTGACATCTTCACCGAATCGGGCCGTTTTATCGTTGCATCGCACTCCGTATTGATTGCCCCGGTATTAGAGCTTTTCAGCCACGATTATCAAGCCAAATCACTCAAACTCAAAGAGCACAACCCGCCATTGATCGAAGAGCTGCGCGAGCTTAATTCCCTCCTCTCTCCGCGCACCTGTATTGAATATATGCATGATGCACTCGATCATATGGAATCGCTTCTAACGCTCTTTAATCTAGGTCACATTGATCTCCAAGACCGTTCCAATGCCGAGATTTTGGTCCACCAGATCATCAAAAAATCGCTCTACCTCTCTCAGGATAATCCGATGCCGGAAATTGAACGGCTTCAGGTCAAACTTCAAGAGCGCTATTTGATCAACAGCTCTATCTTCCAAAGTATCCCCGATTACTGGGGATTACAGCAGCAGTTCCCGATCATGCCGTTGGATCGTCTCGATATACCCGCCATTCGAGCTGCGAGTTTATGGGACATCACCTGTGACAGTGACGGTGAGATCCGTTTTAAACCGGAAACTCCGCTCTATCTCCATGACATCGATTTGGATGAAGAGGAGTATTTTCTCGCATTTTTCAATGTTGGAGCCTATCAAGAAACATTAGGGATGAATCATAACCTCTTCACCCATCCGAGTGAATGTACCATCCTCATCAGTGATACAGGGTATGAAATCGAAAACTTTACCGAATCCGATAATATTCTTAATATCCTCGAAGATATCGGCTATGACGCTTCAAAACTTCTGACTAACCTTAAAAATAAACTCGCTGTTAGTGATTTTAGGACAGAAGAAGAAAAAAGTGATACACTTCAAAAACTCGAAATGTACCTCTACCAAAACGGGTACCTGCGAACCACACGATAAGGATTGAATTTGGGACTTTTTTCTGAAATTGCCGAAGATTTTTCGAACGTTTACAAAAATGATCCCGCTATCAGTTCTCGTATCGAACTTTTTTTTAACTATCCGGGCGTATGGGCCATTTTTTGGTATCGTATTTCCAACCGTCTCTATCGAGCAGGTTTTCGCTCCCTCGCCCGTATTATTATGGGGATTAATCAACTCTTCACAAATATTGACATCCATCCGGGTGCTACGATCGGGCGACGTGTCTTTATCGACCACGGGTTCGGCGTCGTTATCGGCCAAACGACGATCATCGAAGATGATGTTCTTATCTATCAGGGGGTAACGCTGGGAGGGGTAAGCCTGACTCCCGGAAAACGCCACCCGACGATCAAAAGCGGTGTTGTTATCGGCGCAGGCGCTAAAGTGCTCGGTAACATCACGATCGGTACCAACTCTAAAATCGGAGCCAACTCTGTCGTAGTACGTGAAGTACCGGATAACTCTACCGCTATCGGTATTCCGGCACACGTGATCCAAAAAGGGCGTGATAAAGATCCGTTCAGCCATAACAAGCTCCCGGATATCAACAAAGAGATGTTCGAATACTTACTTCGTCGTGTCGCCGTACTTGAGCACTACATGGTTCAAGACAATACTGAAATCCTTGAACAAGATCTCCAACTTGAAAATATCTATGAATCCTTTATCAAGGCGATGAAAAATTAAACGCATGCCGATAACTAAAAAATTTTTACCGTTAATTTTTTTATTATCCTTCTCTGCTTTTGCCGCTTCATTAACCTCCAATCAATTACGCACCGGCCTTTCTGCCTATAGTTTTCCCATGACCATCGCAACCCTAAGCAACGACACTTCAAATGATGAAGAAATGTGGTACTGGCTTAATCTCGCTCGTCTCCAACAATCCAACGGCGATTTTAAGGCCTCCATACAATCCTACGAAAAAGCCTATGCGATCTTAGATGAATACGAAAATCGAGCCACGATCAGTGTCCGAAATATCGGATCGTTTCTGGGTTCCTCCTTTCTCTCAAAAGGGTCAGAACACTACCATGCAAAAGGGTACGAACGCTCCCTCATGCATACGCTTAATGCACTGAATTACACGATGCTCGGTAATTTCGAAGGGGCCGCAGTCGAGATGCGCCGGATGGAACAACGTCAAGAGTTCTGGCTGATTGAGAGCGAAGAAAAAATCAAAGATGCCGCCGATGAAAAGCGTCGGGCTGAGCGGCAAGGTAACGATGTCACCTCTATCCCATCTGGCTATTCGATGGGCTCACTGCTCGAAGATCCCGATGTTCGTTCTATGGCCAACAACTACCAAGACCCTTTTTCCTATACCCTTAGCAGTATCATTCTCGATATTTCCGGTTTATCTGCCGCTGCGGGGGATGCCTCTGCGATCAGTCTTAAACGGGCATTGGCACTCAATCCTGATGTATCCAAGGTCTTTGTCAAATCATCAACGCTTCCTCTCATCAAGTCATCTGGCATGGAGATTACACTCATTGTTCTCTCAGGAGAAGCACCCGCCATGAAGATAGAGCGCGTCCGCTTCCCTATTTTTCATGCAGCTGAATACACTAGCCTTGATTTGCCCTCGTATACCCTTCCGATCAACGATCTCTCTTCCCTGTCCATCTCCACATCTACGATGCGTCTACACCCTCCCAGACTTTTAAAATCAAATGTCATGGCGTATAAAACGCTCAAAGATGAACTTCCATCCGATCTTGCCAAAGGGGTAGTGAGAGCTACAACCCGAGCCGTAACCGCCAAACAAATAACCGATAAATTCGGCCCTTTGGGAGGGCTTATCGCTTCGTTGAGTATGGATTTAGGGAGCAGCTATGTCGATCAAGATTATCGCAACTGGGAATTACTTCCCAACTCCGGCTATATTACTAAATTTGAAACTAAAAAAGGAGAAACACTCGATATCATGCTAAACCAAACCAAAGAGACTATTATTCTCCCAACCGATAAAAAAGGTGCCGTTATACTGGTCGACTATTTAACTCCAGACAATATAAGGATTCATCATGTTACCTATTAAAACCCCTCTTCTCTCCGTGTTTAGCGTTTCATTAATATTAATACTATTGAGCGGATGTTCATCCAAAAATGTTAGTATAATCGGTGAAAAGCGTATTGATATAGTAGAGCATCGAAGTATTCAAGAAGGGTCCATACTCAAAGTGATCGCCAACCTTGAAAACGATGATTTTGACGAAGTAGAAGGGTTCGTGTATCAGGTCGAATGGTTTGATAAAAATGGCGTTTTGATCGAAGCGACTGCGTGGAAACCGATCACTATCCATAAAAATCAAAAAGTTCAAATTGTCGAAACCTCAGGTATCCCGAATGTTTCCAACTATAAAATCGTTGTATCCGTACCCGAAAAAAAATAATCTAAGGATTGAAAATGACCACATTAACGAAAACTTCACTTGTACTCAGCATCAGTGCAATAGCCCTTTTATTCAACGGATGTGCCACCCCAGGCGGTGCCGGAATGGTAGGCTATGACTCCAATGTCAAATACGGCGATGCCAAAGCGGTGGAGACGATCAATGCTGATTTCGGTTCAACCGACTTGCAAACAACGGCAGAATCGATGACCCAGTCATTGCTTGAGAGCCGCTTTATTTCCAATACCCATCAAACCCCTAAAGTCAGATTGCGTACGATCAACAATCTCACCTATGAGCACATCGATACCAAAGCGATCACCGATAAAATCCGTATCAAACTTCTCAAATCAGGAAAAGTACGCTTTTTAGCCGATAAAGCCAATCTGGAGGATGTCCACGATGAGCGTGAGTTTGCACTGGGACATTCAGGAAAAGAGTCCAACAAAAATCTCGATAATGCCGATTACATCGTTACCGGAAACGTCAGAGCGATCAAAAAAGCCAATGATAACGTCAAAGATGTCTATTACAATATTTCGATGGAGTTAGTCGATCCGCAAAGCGGAGAAGTTTTATGGGCAGATGAAAAAGAGATTCGAAAAACAACCTCCAAAGCATCCGTAGGTTGGTAAATTCAAACCTGAGAGGGATTAATCCCCTTCGGTTGGATTAATGGTTTCCACTACATCAAGCCCAAACCCGCCTAAACCTGCAAAATCCGAAACTTTTGATTCGGCGATAAGACGCATATGTCTAACACCCAACGATTTTAAAATCTGAGCGCCGATTCCGTACTCTTTCATATTGATTTGCTGATGCGGCGGTTTGTTGATAAAGAGCAAAACACCGCTGTTATGTTTGAGATAATTGATTGAATCGATCAAATGGGTATATTTGCTTTGATTCAAAAGTAAATCGATGTCAGGGACGACATTGTGTACTTTGACATTCGCCGTCTCTCCCGCTTTATAGAACACGACTGCCGTATGACGGTTATCCTGATGATCGGCAAATTCATATTTTTTGACATGGACACCGAAAAATTCGATCTCCTCTTCGGATACCGCTTTCACAAGTGTTTCATTCGCCAAACGGAATTCGACGATGTCTGAGATATAAACCGTTTTGAGATCGTGTTTAAGAGCAAACAGATCCAAATCGTCACGACGAGCCATCGTACCGTCTTCTTTCATGATTTCACAGATAACCGCTGATTCGGCCAAGCCTGAGAGACGGCATAAATCAACTGACCCTTCCGTATGCCCGATCCGAACCAGTGTTCCCCCCTCTTTCGCGATAAGTGGAAAAATATGTCCCGGTGCTACCAGCTCAGAGGGATGAGAAATAGGGTTAGCGAGGATTTTAATGGTCATGTCACGCTCTGCCGTCGAAATACCGGTTGTAGCTGCTGTAGCGTCCACAGAGATCGTAAAAGCGGTTTCATGCATCGAGGTATTGGATCTTACCATTGGCTCAAGAGTTAGCCGTTTAGCGATTGCAGGGTTAATGGCTACGCAGATAAGCCCTTTTGCGTGTGTTGCCATAAAATTGACATGATCGGGAGTCGAAAAAACCGAAGCATAAACCAGATCACCTTCATTCTCACGGTCCTCATCATCGACCATAATGACCATTCGACCTTTTTTAAATTCTTCGATAGCATCTAATACCCGTTGCATTGCTGACATTCAAACTCTTTTTTACATTAATATAGTTAGCAATTATAAGATAAAAGGATTAAAAAACTATCACAATAAAAAAAATACTCTTTTTTAAACGCCTTAAAATCGAAACACTTGACAAATCGGGTAAAAGTGTCTATAATTTCGGCCTCTTAACGAGAACATTGGGGTGTCGCCAAGCGGTAAGGCAACTGGTTTTGGTCCAGTCATTCGGGGGTTCGAATCCCTCCTCCCCATCCACTACTGTCAACTTTTAGCATCGCGGAATAGAGCAGTCCGGTAGCTCGTCGGGCTCATAACCCGAAGGTCGTAGGTTCAAATCCTGCTTCCGCAACCAATCTAGACTTACAAAATATCCACCTTCTAAACTTTCTAATTATTATGTCGCGGAATAGAGCAGTCCGGTAGCTCGTCGGGCTCATAACCCGAAGGTCGTAGGTTCAAATCCTGCTTCCGCAACCAACCTATATTAATACTTATTCCCTCCCCTATTCAATCAATTATTTTTATAAGAGAGCTTCTCCCTCTATTTTGATATAATCAATCAAATGCCATTAGAAGGGAAGAGATAATGATGCTTCTGCCCGATGCACCCCATTCAAAATCTCCGGAAGAGCTTTACGCTCTGTTGGAGAGCTCACCCTCGGGCATTGACGCTGCGGCCGCACAAAGCCGTTTAGATCATTACGGATTTAACACCCTCACAGAAGAACAACGAACCCTTATAAGTATTTTTCTCAGTCAGTTCAAAAGCCCTATTGTGGCTATTTTGATTGCGGCAGCATTGCTCTCCTATATAATGGGAAATCGTAATGACAGTATGATCATTGTCGGGATTCTCGTTGTCAACAGTTTACTCGGATTTTTTCAGGAATACCGGGCAGAGACATCGATACAGGCACTTAAAAAACTCACAGAAACACATGTCCGTGTTATTCGTATGGAGATAGAAGTTCTTGTCCCATCAAATGAAGTGATACCGGGCGATATTGTCATCCTTGGCGAAGGCGATCTGATTCCAGCGGATATACGCCTGATTGAAGCACACGCGGTACAAGCAGATGAAGCGATTCTTACAGGGGAATCCATCCCCTCTTCTAAACAAGCAGAGCCTCTATTGTCTCCAGAGACGCTTCCGTATGAACGAAACAATATGCTTTTTTCCGGAACGCATATCCTCAAAGGCACCGCAACAGGAATTGTCACTGCAACCGGAGAACAAACCTATTTAGCCTCTATCGCAAAAAGTGCGAGAGAATTGTCACCTGATTCACCGCTGACACGTTCATTGGCAATTTTTTCCAAACGATTGATTGTACTTTTACTCGGAATTCTGACACTGGTTGGTATCGCAGGTATGATGCAAGGGCGAAGCATGGCAGAAATGTCATCTATTTTGATTGCGGAGCTTGTTTCAGCGGTACCGGAAGGGCTTCCGATCGTTGTGACGCTCATTTTAGCATTGGGTGCCTATCGACTTAGCCGCTATAAGGTTCTCGTACGCCATCTCCCCTCTGTCGAATCATTAGGAAGCGCGTCTGTGATTGCTACCGATAAAACAGGAACGATTACCGAAGGGTTTCTATCGGTTAGTCAGACGCATATTACAAACGAAGAGGCGCTTAGATTATGCGCTGCTTTGTGTAACGATGCTTCATTGGATCGGGGTGATCCTATCGATACGGCATTGGTTCGTTGGATAGGAAGCGAGTATGAAGTCATTCGAGACCATTATCCAAGAGTTTTTTATCATCCTTTTGATTCACAACTTCGTTTCATGGCAACCGTCAATCAACATGGTTCCCAAGAACGTTTGAACATAAAAGGGGCCTATGAAGAACTGAAGGCAATAGCACTTAATCCGCTGAAAGAATTAAAAATCTTTGATACTATTCATGACGCGATGGCATCCGAGGGGTTGCGTGTACTTGCGTTTGGGATCAGCGATGAGAGTTGGGATGACCCAAAAGATTGGAAAATCAACATTGTCGGCTTGATCGGGTTTGCTGATACCGCCAAAAAGGATGCAGTTGGAGCCATTTTGCAGGCTAAAGAAGCTGGAATTCGTGTAATAATGGTAACGGGAGACAACCCTTTAACGGCTCAGGCAATTGCCAAAGAAGTCGGAATATGGCAAATAGGCGATCATCTTTTAAGCGGGCAAGAGATCGAAAAAATGGAGGATAAGGAGCTCAAATCTGCACTGAGGGGATGTACCGTTATTGCAAGAGCACTCCCTGAGCATAAATACCGTATCGTCAAACTCCTGCAAGAAGAGGGAGACATCGTCGTGGTAACGGGAGATGGCGTCAATGATGTCCCTGCACTCAAAGCAGCCGATTTGGGAATTGCCATGGGCAATGGGAGCGAAGCGGCAAAATCGACGGCAAAAATGATCATTATCGACAACAGTTTGGGGGTCATTGTTGATGCAATTCGGCAAGGGAGAATCATAGCGGCCAATCTGAGAAAAGTTATTTTTTACCTCGTTGCCACCTGTTTTGATGAAATACTGCTCATCAGCGGAGCGATCATCATGGGGCTTCCCCTCCCTATCCACCCTACCCAAATTTTATGGATCAATATCGTAACGGACGGAGTAACCGACAAAACATTTCCGATGTGCCGCGAGGAAGGAAATGTAATGAAGAACAGACCTCGACGCCTTGAAACCCAATTTTTTGACCGCTGGCAAATGGCGCGAATCGGATGGGTTTCTTTGGTTAACGGAGCGGTGACACTGGCTGTTTTTTATTATCTAATTAGCCATGAATATGGATATGAAACCGCACTGAGTGTCTCTTTTTGTATTATTGTAACGTCCCAATGGGTCAATGGTCTACTTGCCCAAAAAGAGGAAGAACCGTTTCTTCGTAATATTGGACGCAGTTTAACGATCAATCCGGCAATTTGGATAGGGCTTGGAATTGGGATATCACTCCAAGCAATCGCTCTCTACGTCGTTCCGCAATGGTTTCATGCCATCCCTCCGACACTGGAAATGCTCGGTTTTATCGGTGCGGCCACGGTTGTTGTGTTTGTATTGATTGAAAGCTATAAATGGGGAGAATATTGGCTAAAGCGCTAGGTTAGCGAATAGCCGATTTTCGCCAAATTACGAAGATTAGTGTCATCTCCCATTTTTTTGCGAAGTCTAAGGATGAGATTTTTCAATGCGCCGTCCGACATCTCTTCATCAAGAACTTGCGAAAACGTTGCATATTGGATAATTTGCCCGCGATGAGAGAGAAGCAATTCTATCGTATGAATCTCATTTTTTGTCAAAGCCGTTTTTTCACCCCCTGAGCGGATAAATACTTTGGCAAAATAATCGTAGGATACGCTCTCATTGATCTTTGCGATTAATAATCCGTGCGATTTGAGACGATCCACTGCCGAATAAAGTACTTTAATCAGCGCATTAAACTCGATCGGCTTATGGATATAATCGATCAGATTGAGTTTGCATGCAGCCAACAGATCTTCCGTTGCAATCGATCCCGAGACGATAACGATAGGAACTTTGTCATTCTCTTCACGTATTTTTTTGGCAACTTCAATGCCACTGATACTTCCAATATAGATATCGAGAATAACGATATCGATCGGATTGGTTTTATAAATGTTCAATGCCTCGATGCCATCAGCTACCGAATGGACTTTCCCTACAATAAGCTGCAAGGTTTTTTCGGTTATCTCACGCAGGGTATTATCGTCTTCGGCATACAAAACAGATAGATTTTTAAATTCGGTAAAATTAGCCATTGCTTCCCCATTAATCTTTAAATTGATTTGCTATTTCGGTAAACTGATCGATATTAGCCATAAACATATCCACCAGTTGCGGATCGAAATGACGACCCCGCTCACTGATAATAAACTCGATAATCTTATCCATCGGCCATGCTTTTTTATAGACTCGATCACAGCTCAAAGCATCAAATACATCTGCCAATGCGATGATTCGTCCATAAATATGAATATGTTCTCCCTCAAGCGCATTCGGATAGCCCGAGCCGTCCCATTTTTCGTGATGTTCGTGGGCTATGATAGCGGCAGCCTGCAACAATGGACGATTGGAGTTTTTAAGAATATCGTATCCGATATTGCTGTGTGTTTTCATCACGTCATATTCATCCGTATCCAATTTACCCGGTTTAAGCAAAATAGCATCCGAAATTCCGATTTTACCGATATCGTGCATCGGGGAAGCACTGTAGATCAACCGTATCTGCTCCTCTTCCAATCCGTATAATTCTCCCAACAATTTGGCGTATTTAGCGACACGACGGACATGATTTCCGGTCTCTTGGGAACGGGTCTCCCCCACCTCCCCTAACAAGGAAAGCATTTCATTCTGTGTTTGCCATATCTCATCATTCAGATCAAAAAGTTCGGTAACATCGTGACTGATACTGATAAATTCAATGATGTTGCCGAACTCATCCAAAATCGGCTTGATCGTCGTGTCGGTGATATAGCTTTGCCCATTTTTTTTGAGATTTTTTATGGTCCCGGTCCATGTTTGTTTATTTAAAATACGCTTCCAAAGATTTTCATAAAATTCCGGCACCATATCCTGATGACGAAGTATCCGATGTCCTTTGGAAAGGATCTCATCAGAACTATAGCCGCTGGTTTTACAAAAAGCGTCATTGGTGTATATAATATTTCCCTGAATATCGGTTTTCATGACAATCGTCGAGATATCGACAATCTCTTTGTATTGTTCCAATAAAGTCGTTTGATGAATCAAATCTTGTTTGAGCTGAACCGTCAATTCATTCACTTTACGCTGATTGTAAATATTCTTGACCACTTCGTATACAATTTTGATCATATTTTCCGTCTGAATCGGTTTGAGGAGAAACTGAGCCACTCCGAGGTTAATCAGCTCCAACAAATAACTGCTCTCTTCACACGCCGAAGTGATAATAATAGGCTGCTGCGGATTCAACTCTTTGATCTGTTTTACCATAGCGACACCGTTCATTTCAGGCATTAAAATATCGGTTATGACAATCTCAAATACTTCACTTTGATAAAGGTGAAGCCCTTCTATGCCGTTAGAAGCCGTTTTAACATTGGAGAAAATCGTCTCTAACAACAACTTCGTATTTTCACGTATCAATCTCTCATCTTCGACGTAGAGGATTTTCATCCCTGAGGATAATGATGCGAGCGTATGCACCATCTCTTTAAAAGTCATTGAACTTCCTTTTCATAAGGTAATTTAATCGTAAATGTCGTTTCATTTTCTTGGCTATAGACACTGATCATACCGTGACAGTGGTCTTGAATAATCATTCGGCTCATATACAGCCCTAATCCGGTACCGTTATTTTTTGTCTTCGTCGTAAAATAGGGGATAAAGAGTTTATGGATAATCTCAGGTGCGATCCCTCCGGCGTTGTCACGAATCGTGATAATGCCGTATTTTTCATCTCCATCCAGAGTAATCCAGACTTCCCCCTCTTCTATCCGTTTCTCAACAAACGAATCCAATGAATTTTTCAGCAGTGCAATCAAAACCTGCAACACTTCATTACGATACGTAAAGAGTATCGGATCATGCAACGAGTTTATTTCCACCGAAATCCCATGATTTTTCAGGGTGTGATCCACAAGGCTTAAGGCATTATCGATGAGTATCGAGATATTAAAATGCTCTTTGGGTTTATCGGGACGGAAAAAATCCCGATACTCCGAAATGGTTTGGGAGAGATGGGTGCTTTGTTCCTCGATTTTTTTCAGATTTATGATCAAATTAGGATCATTATCATCTTTCATTAACTCCTGTAGCCGCATTTGAGAGGTTATGGCGTTGATAATCGCTAACGGCTGCCGCCATTGGTGGGCAATCATCGAGATCATCTCCCCCATCTGAGCCTGACGAGTATTCATTCGGAAAATTCTTTCCTCTTCGATGTGTTCGGTAAGGTCTCTCGCGATCATGATTAGTTTATTTTCATCCTGATCGCTAAAGCCTGAAAGGGTAAATTCGATGATCTTGATTTCATCCGGGACACTGTAAAGTCGAAGCGAACACTCATCGGTTACATATTCTCCCTGATACGCCATATCAAGGTGACGCTGGAAGCTCTCTTTCCGACACTCTATCTCATATGCCAAATCAAAAATATTTTTTCCGATCATAGCGTCTTTACTCATATCAAATAACGATAATGCCAATTCATTGCAGTCCACGACATTATGTTTCTCTAAAATAAGAATTGCCTCGTGAACCGATGCAAAAATCGTCCGATAGAATTTTTCACTCTCTTTGATCTGCAACTGTATTCGCCGAATCTCCGTCATATCGGTACAGATTTGAAGGGTTCCGCTAACCGTATCTTTTGTTTTAATCGGACTGATCGTATATTGTTTGTATTGATCACCGAATGCTACTTCCAATGTACGATATTCCCCTTTTGCAATCGTCTGACATACTTCACATTCAGATGGATCGATGCCCGGGGGATGGAGTAAAGTATGATTATCCTGACCCACGAAATCATGCACAAGCGGTGTAGCGCATTGCAGTGTTGCACGATTGATCTGTCGGATTATCCCATCTGTATCGACGACGACCACAGGAACCGGAATCGCATCATACGTGCTCGATGCTTTTGCCATCACCGAAAACGGTTCTTTAAGCGCCGTTACAACAATCCCTCTAAAAATCATCCAATAGACAAAAAACTTCAGGATATGACCTACTAAATTCATAAAACCGTATACATCGATATAAAGGGTAAAACATCCCTCTGCAGCGATCCCCAGTATCAGTGACCAACGAATCATACGATACATGAGCGGATGATAATTCTCTCGTTTAGTATGGTAGATCACCATAGCGATCACTGATGCGAACATGATGCTATATTCCAGAGCAATTTTTGTCGTACTCAACCCGACATCCGCCACATACATTGTCGGAAAAATCCCCATAAAGGTTCCGACATAAACTCCAACAGCCGCAATGGCAAACCAGATAAATACCGTACGAGGCAAGATCGAATCAAAACGGATAAAAGGGGCAATCAACAAGGTCGTAATCTGAAATAATCGGGCAAAAATCCATAAGGTTGTTGATGGATTCTGGGTCATAACATCCGAATAAATATTCATTCCGTAGTAGCTGAGCATATGAAATAAATCCAATATCGCTGTCCAGAAAAATCCGATTCCTATAAAAAGTAAGAAATCGTTTCGGGTAAATTTGTACATGTAATAAGCGATAATCGCGATAAGTATCCCTATGATTACCGCATATAATTCAACGAGTGCATGGAAAAAAAGATACCCCTCACTCATTCGAGCCACTAATAAAATCACGATTAAAACAATCGGAACAGTGATTTCCAACCAACCAAGTTTTTTAAACATTTTTTCGATCCTGATTTGTAGGATTTTCGTATGGGAGTTTTATCGTAAATGTCGTTTCATTGTGCTCGCTCATAACTTCGAGTATCCCTGCACAATGATCTTCAATGATCACTTTACTCATATAAAGCCCCAATCCGGTACCGGATTTATGTTTGGTCGTAAAATAGGGGATGAACAATTTATTCATGACATCCGGAGCAATTCCTCCGGCATTATCATGGATTGAAACAATCACAAAATCCTCATCCTGATCGATAACGATAGTGATAGAGCCTAGGAGTACATCGTTCTCTTGGAATGCATCGAGTGCATTTTTTAATAAAGCGATGAAAACCTGCAACACTTCATTTCGATAACTGATCAGTTTAGGATCTTTAAGCGATACTTTTTTGATCGTTATCCCATAATTTTTAAGCGTATGGTCGATCAAGCTTAATGCGTGATCGATGAGAGCCGAAATATAAAAGAGCTCTTTGGGCTTGTCGGGACGGAAAAAATCTCTGTAATCCGTTATCGTTCGAGAAAGATGGACACTTTGTTCCTCAATTTTGATCAAATTCTCGATTAACAGAGGATCATTCTCTTCTTTCATCAACTCCTGCAAACGCATTTGAGAGGTTATGGCATTGATAATCGCCAACGGCTGACGCCATTGGTGGGCAATCATCGAAATCATCTCCCCCATCTGAGCCTGACGTGTTTGCATTTTAAATAATTTTTCCTGCTCAATCTGATCGGTAATATCACGAGCAATCAATACTAACTTGTTGCTGTTATTTCGGCCAAAACCGGAAAGGGTAAACTCGATAATTTTATTCTCATTGTTATGATTGCTCAATGTCAATGCACACTCCATAGTCGTAGCATTACCGTGATAAGCCGCATCAAGGTAAAAAGCAAAGTCATTTTCCCGGCACTCTATATGCGTAGCGGTATCAAAAATATTCATCCCGATCAGCTGTTGTTTCGTCATTTCAAACAGACGTACCGCCTCATCATTGCAATCGATGATCCTATCATCCGCTAAAATACAAACCGCCTCATTAATTGAGGCAAACAACGTTCGATAAAATTCTTCACTCTCTCTAATCAACTGCTGATTTTTACGACTATCGGTAATGTCTTCTCCCGAACTTAAAATCCCTATAACCGTTCCGAATTCATCCAATAGCGCATGATTTCGCCACGCGATGAGCCGTTCTTCTCCTCTTTTCGTAACGATAGGATTTTCATAACATTCATATGCATCATGATCTATCACGGCCGCTGCCACTTCAAACAACTCTCTACGTATCCGTTCAGGGATAAACAATTCAACAAAGTTTTTACCAACCACA
>NZ_MIBT01000102.1:0-3437 GCF_001829605.1 Sulfuricurvum sp. RIFCSPLOWO2_12_FULL_43_24
CACAGTGACCAAAACTTCCTGCGAACGCGATGGAAACGATCAACCACCATTCGATTGAATACATAAATCAACCTTCTAAACAATATCAATATTCTAAATAATTTTTGTTACAACAGTGTTAAGACTTAACACAAATTTAACAGTTCTATGAAACAATAGCATGAAATTATTTAAAGGCTTCGTGAATGAAAAAAGTTTTCCTCTCTTTAGTGGTATTGGTTGCGGTTTCGAGTGCCGATCAGCTGGTTAAACTCAATGTAAGCGGTATGACCTGTCCTTCGTGTGCAAAAAATGTAAAAGAGTCATTGAACGACGTGCTCGGAGTTAAAGAATCGAGCGTTTATCTCAAAGAGGGTAAAGCGGAAGTAAAAGTATCAGACGGCACCAAAGCCGAAACAATGTGTGATGCGGTTAAAAAAGCGGGTTATGGCTGTACGGTAGCAAAATAATTTAACGTCATAACCTCGTAGGGCGTAAAGCGTTAAAAAAATGATAACTGCTTATCGTTTTTAGCTTGGAGCGGGGCATCGATGTGTGTGTAGCACCGATGTCACTGTATCCAGCTAGATTTCCGTCTTCACGGGAATGACGAAATCAGATAAAGTATTTTTGAGCATCATTGCGACTCATGTCGCTAACGGTGGTTACTCCTGTCTCCCCAAACATTAATGTTTGTTCCCCTTCAAAATCCTGTTTACAATACGCTAACACCAGTTTTGCCGCTAACACACGGTCGTTATCACTTGCATTGCGTGAGATAAGTGAGTGAGGCCCGAAGAGTTCGGTTGTGATATGAAGGTATTTGGAATTCTCAATTCTCTCCAGTATCTCATTATCCTCGGCATTACGTCCGATGATGAGTTTTGCCCCCTCGCTAAGACGGAGCTGGCGACCGTATTTGAGTGTCGGGATATCTTCAACACTAAAGGTATCATGGGCGATAAAATCACGAATTTTATTGGAGAACTTCTCATCGGTGAGGAGACATCCTCCTCCCGGTGCCTCGTAATCTTTAAGCCCGAACTGCTGAGCAAGTTCCATTTGACGTTCACGATTGCGTCCGCTGATGTTTTCGAGTTTTTCACGATCTACCCAACCGTTGATTTCGGGAATTGTCAGCTCAAGTGATTTGGCACTCATGGGACGTAAAAGCAACCCGCCGCAGTTACTGAGATTGAGCACTTTATCGAGCGATTCACGATTTTGGCTCATTGGGCGTTGCCCCAGAACTTCACCGCTGATCAGAAAGCTCGCTCCCCACTCTTCCATGAGACGTTTGGCCACCTCAAACATTTTAGCATGGCAGTCGATGCAGGGATTGAAGTTTTTTCCGTAGCCGTATTTGGGGGAAAAGAGGACCTCTTTGATATACTCATCGCGGATATCGACGCTTCGAAATTCAGCTCCTACTTGTTCGCACATATTTTTCATGTGAGCAAGTCGGTCTTTGGTGGAACCGAAACCGGTATTGATGTTGCAGGCGATTACTTCAATCCCCTGATCGATAATGAGTTTCGCCGCGATAGTTGAGTCGAGACCGCCGCTAAATAATGCGATAGCTTTCATGGAGTATTCCTATATTATGATTGTCATTCCCGTTCGTGGTGAGTTTGTCGAACCATGAGCGGGTTCACCCTTCGACAGGCTCAGGGCGAACGGGAGATTAGCTGAGTGGGACGAGTTCGCCCCGTTTGAGGCGTTCGATTTTCTCACGAAATTGACGTATTAGGTACGATTTTTGATCGAATGATATCGTATTTTGCGTTGTTACTTTTTTGAGTTCACGGTTATAATGGGCACTCAAGAAAGTCATAAGCTCTGCTCGCAGTCCCTCATCCCCCTCAAAAGTACGTATTCGATCATCCATCATCAATGCACTGAGACGGGGATCGTCATGGCGTCCTTGGAGTGCTGCTTCAAACTCACTGCTGTGGTATTGCAAGAGACTTCCGTCGATAAAATCGAGGAGGGTATTGGTGATATATGGACGTTCCAATAGAGTTTTGATAAAGCTAAGTTCCCAAATATCGTGATGGGAAAAATTGATCGGTTGCGCGCTTGCGGTTTTGTTGGTGCGTCCCACTTGGATCAGAGAGGGTGATATCCCTAATCTTGAAGCGACAAAAGGGCGATACTCTTCTTGGAGAAGTGGAGAGAGGGTTTTGAGGAATGCGATATTCTCATGCAGTGCCGTCTCTTTGGCTTTTGGGTCTTGCAGATCGTAAGCGTCAATCATCTCGGAGATTACAAATTCGATAAAAGGGATCGGTCGGTGCAATAGGGCATTAAGCTGTTCGATTTGACCATTTTTGATCATATCGGCGGGGTCAAGTCCCCCCTCAAATAAAACTACTCCTCCATCAAAACCCGACATACTCAAAAGCTTGGATGCTTTATATGCGGCGGCACGTCCGGCTTTATCCCCATCATATGCGAGGAATATTTTCGGCTCACCTTTTCGCAATAGCGGGAGATGTTCAGCGGTAAGAGCGGTCCCCAGTGTCGCGACGGCATGGGTGAATCCCGCCTGATGGAGCATTACAACATCGAGATACCCTTCGGTGACGATGATCTCTCGGCGGCGGTAGATCGCTTCTCGGGCGAGGTGATAGGCATACAATAGACGCGATTTGTTAAAAATGGCACTTTGGGAGGAGTTGACGTATTTCGCTTGATGTCCCGTAATCGTACGTCCGCCAAATCCAACGATAGCTCCGCTGGTGGAGTGGATGGGGAATGTGATCCGCTCGATAAAACGGGCAAAAAGGCGTCCATCATCCCCCCGTCCGATGGCTCCTTGCTCAAGTGCTTCAGCAGTTGGGAGTTTGCGCTGGTCTAAAAATCGAAGTGTCTCAGGTGAGGTGGGGGCGTAGCCGATCCCGAACCGCTCAATGCTGGAGGCATAAATTCCCCGTTCATGGAGATATTCCATCGCATCTCGTTTCTCTTCGAGGAGTTTTTGATACCAGTCGTTGAGGGTTTCGAGAAGGTTGGAACGTTTTTTTTGTTTGGTGTCGTCGGTGTAGTGGAGGCTGAAATTGCTTGATGCGGCTAACTTCTCGATTGCTTCGGGATAGTTGAGTTTCTCGTATTCCATGATAAATTTAATCCCATCACCGTGTGCTCCGCATCCGAAACAGTGGTAGCTTTGGCGTGAGGGATTGACGACAAAGCTGGGGGACTTCTCATCATGAAACGGGCAGGGCGCTTTGAAGCTGCTTCCGGCACGTTTGAGCTCGATGTACGAGCCGACGATATCGACAATATCAAGTCGGGCTTTGAGAGCCTCAATGGAGTCTTGGGTAATCATAAGGATATTTTAGCGTAATGGGGCTTTGGTTATATGTTATTTTGGATACATCTATGCTATAATTCCAATTCGAAAAATTTTAAATAGAAAGTAGGTGATGTGAATGCCTGGTATCGTTCTTAGACAA
>NZ_MIBT01000103.1:0-48121 GCF_001829605.1 Sulfuricurvum sp. RIFCSPLOWO2_12_FULL_43_24
TATCTCGAACGGTTTCTTGAAGGAGAATGAATGAAATTAGGAAAACTTAGTCTAGTCGCTGTAATGGCATTAGGAACAAGCGCATATGCTCTTGATAATATTAAAGTTGATGGTGAAGCAAAACTTTGGTACCAAACATCAGAGTACAGTGGAGCGGGTGCAACTGCAGCACAGTTGACACAAGATTTTTTTGATAAAACGGCTAACTCTATGGCATTGGGTGCATTGAAATTCGGTGCATCAGCAGGTTTGGCTGATAACTTGAGCGGTGCGGTTAAAGTAACGGCTATCTCTACTCTTGGTCTTGAAAATAACATGGTAGGTGCTATTCCAGCTGCAAAAATTGATATTGATACAGGTGCTGCGGCAACTGGCGCATTGAATGATCAAGCATGGGTTGAAGTATTAAATCTTAAATATGCAACAAAAGATTTCGATGTTGCAATGGGTCGTATGGCGTTGCAAACACCTCTTTGTTTTACCGAATCATGGAACGTTGTTGACAACACTTTCGAAGCGGTTGTAGCACATGGTTATTTCTTGCCGGATACTATCCTTGCAGCAGCATGGGTTGGAAAACATAACGGTGCTGGTCTCTTGAGCACAACATCACGCGGAAGTACTGTAAACTACAACGGTGAATTCCGTGATTTCGCTGTAAACGGTGCGTATGCGGCGGCTGTAATCAACAAATCATTGCCGGGTACTACATTACAAGCATGGTACTATAATGTGCCGGATGTTGCAGATGCTTACTGGTTGCAAGCGGATGCTAAAGTCATGGGTATGGTTGATTTTGGTGTACAAGTTGCTGGTATGAATCCTGACAACTCTTCAGCAACTATTGGTACACCGGCTTCTACTACTACTAACCGTACCACAGATGCATTTTCGGTTAAAGCAGCGGCGGATGTAGGACCGGTAAACGTGTATGCAGCGTATTCAACTGTCAGTGATGGTTCAATCGGTTTTGCCAACGTTGCAACGGGTGATAAATCAATGTTGTACACAACTCTTGGCAGTATCTACATGGATGGTGAGATCGTAGCGGCTCCGGACACTGATGCATGGAAAATCGGTGCTTCAACCAAAGCTGTTCCGGGTGTAACTCTTGCGGCTAGCTATTGTTCAGCTGAAACTGGAGATAACGGTGGAACTGCAACGGCTGTAGGTGGAGCAAGTACACGTAATACTGATTTCTCTGCATGGGATGTATCGGCGAACACTAAAGTTGGACCAGTTGGCTTGACTGCAATTTATACTCAGTATGAAATTGATGGTGCAGGTAATGCTGGAGATGGCAGTGCTGCAGATAAAGATACCGATACTATCCGTATCATTGCTTCTTTGAAATTCTAAGAAGTCTTTTTTCTTCTCAGGGCCTTCGGGCCCTTTCAATTCTCCTTATGTTAAGCTTTCCGCCAGAGGATTCGTCACCCTCTGGCACCCTCAACACACTCTTTTTTAAATCCGTTTTGCTTGCCGTTTCGGAGTAACCGAATGAGTTTCTTTTATTTTTTTATCTTGGGTCGATTGTCGCAGGAAAAAAGGGATCGTTTTCTCAGGACGCTGTGCCAAATCGTCTATTAATGCCGCTTCAACAATCTCTTTGTCGTGATATAAACACAGATAGGCATGGATCAATGCGATTTGACGTTCCAGTGATATTTTCCACGTGGAGAGGGTTTGGGTGTAGATCCAGAGGCTGAAGGTGTAGAAGTTTTTAAATACGGCTGGCAACTTGTCATCCCGTACTTTCTCTTCGTCATCCTGAACTTGATTCAGGATCTCAGATTGCGGATCGAGTCCGCAATGACGGTTAAGTGGAGAACTCCACAGCAACGGAACCGTTTTAGTAAAACTTCCGCTGTTGTAGAAAATATCCCAAAACCTCGCAAACCGCTTCATTTTTTGAATATCACTAAAGCTGAGCAGATTATTTTGGAGGATATCATAGGGGGGTGTATCGCTGTAGATCATCCCATGACGCTGATCGTGGCGTGAGAGGGTGGTACCGGAGAGATTTTTGAGGATACCGATCTGGATTTCGCTATGGGTGAGAGAAACGAGTTTATCGAGATTTCGTCCGAATCCCTCGATACTCTCTCCCGGCAATCCGACGATGAGATCAAGGTGCATATGAGCAGAGGTCTCATTTTCTAAAAAGCGGAGGTTATCAAAAATCTTTTCGAGTTTTAGAGGTCGATTGATCCCTTTTGCAATTTCAGGGTCTAGGGTTTGGATACCGATTTCGAGTTGCAACGATCCTGCGGGAAATTGGGAAATTTTTGCTTTCAGCACCTCAGGAAAGTGATCGGGAATGACTTCGAAATGGGCAAAGTACGGCGGTTCTTTGGAGAGGAAAAAGTCCAATATCCGGTTTGCGAATGTCATGTTGAGGTTAAAAGTACGATCGATAAATTTGAAACTGCGTGCTCCCTGCTGCCAAAGTATCTCAAACTCTTCGAGAAGCTGATCGAGGGGAAAATTTCGTACCTTTTCGTCAATGGAAGAGAGGCAGAATTCACACTCGAACGGACATCCGCGTGAGGCTTCGACGTAGATGTAGCGATGGGCTACGTCTTCGTCATTGAAAGCGGAGTAGGGGAGGTTAATCGCTTTAAGGTCGGGAAGCGGAGCTTTAATAAATTGAGGCTTCCGTTCGCCCTGAGCCTGTCGAAGGGTACATGGTTCGACAGGCTCGCCACGAACGGGATTCAGCAACTCTCTGCACAACTCATAAAACGCCACCTCTCCTTCACCACTGATAATGTAATCGGCTTTACTCAAATCAACACGGTGGGGTAGATACCCTGCTTCGGGGCCGCCGAGGACGATAATCGTGTCCGGAGAGACTTTTTTGAGCGTTTGGATCAATTCTGCACTTTGCGCCGCATTCCAAATATAGACACCGATTCCGATGATTTTAGGAGAGTATTTGAGGAGATCTTCGGTGATGCTTTGAATCTGTTCGTTCATCGTGAATTCGACAATAGTAGTACTCTTTTGTAACTCGTGCATATTGGCGTAAAGAGAGCGTAGACCAAGTGCGGTATGAGCATAGCGGGCATTGAGAGTAGTCAGTAAAATTGTGTGCATGGGTTTTCCGATAAAAGATAAACGTATTATATGCTATTCTATACATACTAAGACCCTAAAGGGAGTGTGTATGAAGTATATTCGCCGTTTGGATTCATTGAGATTAGAGGATATTGCTTTAGTGGGAGGTAAAAATGCCTCGTTGGGGGAGATGATCAGTTCACTCAAATCATTGGGCGTTAAAGTTCCCGAAGGTTTTGCCGTAACTGCTGATGGGTATCGTTTTTTTATCAAACATAATGATTTTGAAGCTCCGATACGACATTTTTTTGAGGGGGTGGATCTCACCGACATCGAAGCACTGAATCGCTGCGGGGATGCGATACGTTCTTTAATACTAACGGGTGAAATGCCAGAAATATTAAAAACTGAAATTGCCGAAAGTTACCGTATCATGGAACGTGAATACGATATGGTGAGTGTGGATGTTGCGGTACGATCTTCCGCAACGGCAGAAGATCTCCCCGATGCAAGTTTCGCGGGTCAACAGGAGAGCTATCTGAATGTACGTGGTGAGACAATGCTCATCGAACACGTCAAGCGGTGTTTTGCCTCCCTCTTTACCGACCGTGCGATCAGTTACCGTCACAGTCGGGGATATGATCATTTTGCCGTCGCCCTCTCGGTGGGAGTGCAGAAAATGATACGCAGCGATAAGGCGAGCAGCGGGGTGATGTTCACCATCGATACCGAAAACGGTTCAGAGAATCTGATCCTCATCAACTCGATTTGGGGATTGGGGGAGAACATTGTCGGCGGGCGGGTGAATCCCGATGAATTCTACGTCTTTAAACCGACACTCAAAGAGGGAAAAATATCCATCCTTAAACGCCAACTCGGCTCCAAAGCCCTGAGCATGACGTATGATGAACGTCATCATACAATGAACCTCTCAACCCCTAAGGAACTCCAAGAGACTTTTTCGATTAATGATGATGAGGTAGCGACATTGGCTACTTATGCATTGACGATCGAAGAACATTACACCGCTATCGCAGGAGAATATCGTCCGATGGATATCGAATGGGCAAAAGACGGCCTTAGCGGAGAGTTATTTATCGTTCAAGCACGACCTGAGACGGTTCAAAGCCGTAAACTCAGCAATAATTCTTTGGAACAATATCATTTGAGTGAAGCAATAGAGAATAAAATTTTATTGAGTGGTAAAGCAATCGGGGAAAAAATCGGCTCCGGTCGGGTAAAAATCATCCATTCTCCTCATGAGGGTGAGAAATTTAATGCCGGCGATGTCCTTGTCGCCGACATCACCGATCCTGACTGGGAACCGATCATGAAAAAAGCATCGGCTGTGATCACCAATCGAGGAGGACGGACATGTCATGCCGCTATTGTAGCACGTGAGATCGGTGTTCCGACAATCGTAGGAACGGTGAATGCGACGGACATGCTGCATGATGGCGATGAAGTGACGGTGAGCTGTGCTGAGGGGGAGAGCGGTCGTGTGTATGCGGGGCTGATTGATTATGAGATCACCAATATCGATTTGGGCAATCTTGCTCCGACTGTAACGAAGCTCTATATGAACGTCGGTAACCCCGATATCGCATTCAAAGTGGCTAAACTCCCAAATGACGGAGTAGGATTGGCACGGATGGAGTTTATCATTACCAATTACGTGGCGGCACATCCGATGGCATTGGTAGAACTTTCTCAGGGCAAAGAAATTAATGAGATGAAAGCTGTGAGAAAAGCGATGCGGGGATATGATGATCCTAAGAGGTTTTTTATCGACAAAATAGCGGAAGGGGTAGGGATGATTGCGGCGGCGTTTTATCCCCGTCCTGTTATCGTCAGAACCAGTGATTTTAAATCCAATGAGTACAAACATATGGTCGGCGGTAAGTCGTATGAAAATGATGAAGAGAATCCGATGATCGGATTTCGCGGAGCCAGCCGCTATTATTCACCGGAGTACAAAGAGGCGTTTATGTGGGAGTGTGAAGCGCTCAAACGGGTACGGGATGAGATGGGGCTCTCTAATGTCAAAGTGATGCTCCCCTTTGTCCGTACGCCTGATGAAGGGCGCAAAGCAATCGCAGTTATGCATGAGGCGGGATTGGTACAGGGGGAGAACGGTTTAGAAATCTATGCCATGTGTGAAATCCCCTCCAACGTCATCCTCGCAGATCAGTTTTTGGAAATCTTCGACGGCTACAGTATCGGCTCCAATGATCTTACGCAGCTCACCCTCGGAGTTGATCGTGACAGTGCATTGGTCGCGGCCGTATTTGATGAACGTAATCCTGCTGTGACACGGATACTGTCACAGGCTATTCGTGCGTGCAAAGAGCGGGGAAAATACATCGGTATCTGCGGTCAGGCTCCATCGGACTATCCTGAAATTACCCGGTTTTTAGTGGAAGAGGGGATCGATTCGATCTCTCTTAACCCCGATTCACTCCTCAAAATGCGACAGGTTGTGAGTGAGTTAGAAAATCAATAAATTATGCTGAAAAGCGATTAGCGATTTCAATATCTTTGCGTAAAAGTTCATTTATGAGACTTTGGAGATTTTCATTTTTTCCTTTGAGCTTGTCGGCAAAAAAGAGGGCGACATCTTTATCGAGATAGATCGGCGCTTCGATCTCTTCGAGCGGGATATAAAATTTGCCTTGTTCGGCGTTAGTGAAATCGTATTCTTTTTTCATTTTTGGCACCTCATTTCGTAAATACGTTGTTCATTTTTAGTCGATTTTCGAGCGGAGATGATTCTAATTGAATCACCTTCACGATAGGTATGAACGATCAATAAAACGCTCATTTGTAAACTTTTACCCAAAAGAATCCAGCGTTCTTCAACGTCGGAGTGTTCATTGTCTGGGATATTGAGTGCAAATGGATCGGAAAATACATAGACTGCTTCTGCAAAATTGATACCATGTTTTTTGATATTGGCTTGATTTTTATTCTCATCCCATTCAAATTTCACGATAACCCTTATTTGACTTATGTTGATGAGTTATTGTAGCATAATTTAGGTTCGTGTCTAAAAGCAGTCATTATTTCCACTCAGTAGAGTGGGATCGATTCGATCTCTCTTAATCCCGATTCGCTTCTCAAAACGCGGTAAGTCGTGAGTGAGTTTGAAACGTCAAAAATTTAGTTTCCGTTCGTGGTGAGCTTGTCGAACCATGATCCACTCTATCCTTCGACAAGCTCAGGGCGAACGGAATTAATATAAAAGCTAAAAAATAAGTTTTATAAATAGTATTAGTTTGTAGTTGTATTTTTTTATTTACCAAATTGGACTAAAGTATCTGTAACGTAATAAAAGCAGGATTGTATGCAGCAATTTAGTGAGGAAGAGCTTCGAAAATACAACGGGAAGGACGGTATGCCCGCTTACATCGCCTTTAAAAATCAGGTGTACGATGTCACTTCGTCCAAATTCTGGCAAGAGGGGTCCCATTTTAAAAAACATTTCGCGGGGTGTGATCTGACTGACGCAATGGCGCATGCGCCCCATAGTGACGAGGTGTTTGAAAATTATCCCTGTATCGGCCAATTTGTCTCCCCTTGCTCATTAACTCCCGAAAATAAAAAAGATCGGTATCGGCAATGGTACAGTAAATACCATCCCCATCCGCTTATCATACACTTTCCGATTGCATTGCATTATTTCAGTGCATTTGTAGATATTCTGTTTTTAGACAATCCCTCCGCTGGGTATGAAACGGCTGTTTTCCTATCGTTTTTGATTGCGACGATAGCGGGATTTTTTGCTTTGATCTCCGGTGTTTTCAGCTGGTGGATTAATTATGATTTTTCGATCTCGAAACCGTTTGTCATCAAACTGATCGGGGCATTGTTCACCCTCATCGTCGGATTAATTCCGCTTGGGCAAAAACTGTTGAACCCTAATGTCGCTTTTAGCACGGGAGTAGATGGAATAATCTATCACGCCGTTATTTTCATGACGGTCATCTCGATAACGATTGTCGGTTATTACGGCGGAAAAATCACCTGGGGGGCGAAAAAATGAGAAGTTCGGTTTCGGTATTGATCGGGGGGAGTGCGGGGAAGGGGATCGCGAGTATCGAAACTCTTTTGACCAAAGGGTTTAAGCGCTCCGGATTTTATACCTTTTCGACCAAAGAGTTTATGTCCAGAGTCCGTGGCGGGAGCAATACGACGCTGATACGAATCTCCGATAAGCCCGTCAATGCACCCGATTACAAGGTCGATATTTTTGTACCGCTGGATGCAAACGCGTTTGCTCACGCACAGGAGAGGATAAATAATGAGACGTTTGTGATCGCCAAAAAAGGGGATTTTGAGTGCGACTGCGTAGTGTACGATTATGATTTGGAGAGTTTGGCGAAAGAAATAGGCAACCCCATCGTCTCTAACACCATTGCGGCGGCACTGGTCTTTGGATTGCTGGGTTGCGATGGTGAGGTGTTGAAGGAGATTGTTGCGGAGTTGTACCGTGATGAGTTACTAGAGATAAACCTTAAAGCATTGGAGATTGGAGCAAAACTGGCACGTGAGAACGGAAACTGCCGCTACTGCATCGCACCGCATCCTTCGATCAAAGAGAAGAACGATTTCTTTTTGAGCGGAACGGAGGGGGTCGGATTCGGCGCGATTGCTGCTGGATGCAATTTCATCTCCAGTTATCCGATGAGCCCTTCGACGGGGGTGTTGACCTTTTTAGCGAAACAGAGCCAAAAATTCGGTATCTGCGTCGAGCAGGCCGAAGATGAAATCGCGGCGTTTCAGATGGGGTTAGGGGTTTGGTACAGCGGCGGACGGGCGATTACGACGACGAGCGGGGGCGGGTTTTCTCTGATGGGAGAGGGGATAAGTCTCTCAGGGATAACGGAGACCCCGATGGTCGTTTATCTGGCGCAACGTCCCGGCCCCGCTACGGGACTTCCGACACGAACGGAGCAGGGGGATTTGGAACTGGCACTTTATATCGGACATGGAGAGTTTCCGCGAATCGTGCTGGCTCCGGGAGATGTGAGAGAGTGCTTCGAGCTTGCACGAGAAGCGTTTGAGCTTGCCGATGCTTATCAGGTTCCGGTGATACTCATGAGCGATCAGTATTTGGCGGACAGCTATTTTCATGTCGAGCGGTTTGCAATCGATCCGAAACAGAGTGTTCATCACATCGTCAAAACCGAGGCGGATTATAAACGCTATCTTCTCACTCCAGAGGGGATCAGTCCCAGAGGAGTTCCGGGATACGGTGAGGGGCTGGTACTGGTCGATTCGGACGAACATACCGAAGAGGGGCTGATCACCGAAAGTATGTCTGTGCGGAACGAGCAAAACGGCAAGCGGCTCAGAAAACGTATTTTAATAGAGAAAGAGGCTATCCTCCCTGAAATCGAAGGAACGGGTGAAATCGTACTTATCGGGTGGGGAAGTACGAAACACATCATCAAGGAAGCGGTAGAGAGGATAGCGGATGAGAGGCTTTCGTGCGTCCATTTCTCGTGGGTTCACCCTCTTAGCGAATCCCAGCTTGCGCCGCTTCGAAAAGCCAAACGTCTTATCGTGATTGAAAACAATGCCACCGGGCAGTTTGCAAAACTCTTGAGACTGCACGGAATCACCGCAGATGCACAGATATTGAAATCTGACGGGTTGAGCTTTTTTGTCGATGAACTCTCCGAAAAGCTCGTATCACTGTTAAAGGAGATCCGATGAATACGCGATTTGATCGAATCGTAGAGGATAACGCATGGTGCCCCGGATGCGGTAACTTTTCCATTCTTTCGCATTTAAAAGAAGCGTTGGATGAGATGGGGCTTGATCCGAATCAAACGGTGGTGGTTTCAGGGATAGGGCAGGCGGCGAAAACACCCCAATATATGCATGTCCATATGTTCAACGGACTCCACGGCAGGGCATTGCCGATCGCGCAGGGGGTGAAAGTCTCCAACCCCTCTCTAACGGTAATCGCCGAAGGGGGGGATGGCGATATGTACGGGGAAGGGGGAAACCATTTTATCTCCGCGATCCGAAGAAATGCCGACATCATCAACATCGTCCATAACAATATGGTTTATGGGTTGACCAAAGGGCAGGCCTCTCCGACGTCTCAGCGGGGGTTTAAGACACCCGTACAGACGCAGGGGGTTCATGTCGAGCCGTTTAATCCCATCGCTACGGCGATATCGCTTGATGCATCCCTCGTTATCCGGACGTTTTCGGGGAATAAAGAGCACTGCAAAGCAATGCTTAAAATTGCCATTGCTCATAAGGGGTATGTTTTGATCGATATTTTTCAGCCGTGCGTTACGTTTAATAAAACCAATACCTTCAAATGGTTCAAAGAGAACGTTTATCTTTTAGAGAGTGACTATAACCCTGAGGATAAGGTCAAAGCGTTTGAAAAATCGCTGGAGTCTCATCCGTTTCCGATCGGAGTTATCTATAAAAGTCCGCAAAAAGTTGTGTTGGAAGATGCTCTTCGGGATGAAAGTCAAAGCGGAGATATGCCGTTGTATTCGCATGAAGTTGATTTTCAGCGGCTTAATGAGGAAATGGAAAAAACCATTTAATAAGGGGTAGAAGATGAAAAAATATGAGTGCAACGTATGCGGCTACATTTATGATCCGGTAGTAGGAGATCCTGATGGCGGCATCGCTCCCGGTACCGCTTTTGAAGATATCCCCGATGATTGGGTATGCCCGGTATGCAATGTCGGAAAAGAAGATTTTAGTGAACTTTTAGAGTAATATTAGGCTTTTTTTGGATTTTTTAGGTAATACGTACACCAACCCTCCGGATCTATTTTTCCTTCCACTAGCTTGCATTCTTTTGTAGCTGCTAAGAAATGGAGACACTCTTTGCATTTTTTACCGTTGGTAGATTTTTGCTGATACTTTACGAATATTTGTGTCACTTTAGCCTGCAATGGAGAAGTCAAAAAAGTGACTGCTCCGATTGCCAACATATGTTTAAAAAAGCTTCTGCGGGATAATGCGGTTGACATCTTATATCCTTTACTCGATTAGGTTTTACCTGTATACCTATTAAGAAGGTGTACGCTCATTGTTTTGCATAAAATCAACATACTCACAGACTGAATTTATAGCGTTGCACGGTTGATTATAACCTGCAATCGGATCATTCATAAAATCTGAAAGATTATCTGAAACAAAATTCCAATTGATCAGTTTCCACCAATTTGAAAGATACTCTTGGCGAGTGTTTCGATAATCAATGTAATAGGCATGTTCCCACACATCACAGGTCAATAAAGGGGTGTCTCCGTGACGTATCGGTGTATCGGCATTAGAGGTCATTTTAATTTCTAGTTTCTTTTCTTTCGAAATACTAAGCCATACCCATCCCGAACCGAAAAGAGCTGCACCGGCAATTAAAAAAGTATCCTTAAATGCTTTCATTGAACCAAAGTCACGCTCGATCAACCCTAAAAGTTCTACCGAAGGGGCAGAGGGTATATTCTTAAGCCCTTTCCAGTAAAAATCATGGTTATAGATTTGAGCCGCATTATTAAAAATAGCATTGTGTGCATATTTGACAATATACTCTAACGGTTTTTCCTCGTATTCTGTCCCTTCGATAAGAGAATTGAGTTTGTTGACGTATCCGGCATGGTGTTTACCGTAATGATAAGCGATTGTTTCAGCGGAAATATAGGGCTGTAATGCAGTTTGCTCAAAGGGCAATTCCATAAGATCATGTTTCATTTTAACTCCCTCATTCAGAAGATATATCCTTATAATAATTTATAATAGTTAAATAGTATTTGCTAATGACAAACTAATATCATATTTAAGTAAAAGTTTAAATTTTAGAGATATGCTAGGGACACGGATTAATCAGCTAACTCTTTTGGCTATACTTAGCCACAATTTTTCAAAAGTGAACCGAAATGAATTTAGTCTCTAAAAATGCCCCCGTAGAAGAATCCATTAAAAAAATGGAGAGTATATTAAGCGAGATGGGATGTATCGTTAGCTACTCGCAAGAGAAACACCCCCTCAACAACTGCTACTCGGTGAATCTCGCTTCACTTGAAGCCCCAAAACATATTTATTCCAACGGTAAAGGGATCTATTCACAAGCCTCTACGGCAAGTGCATTGGGTGAATACATCGAACGGCTTCAAACCAACAACTTTTTTATCGATTTTCACCTCCCCCAGCGGAAGTATTATCCCGATGAGGCGGCGTTTGAATTTGGCGGCGGTTATCTGAATCGTGAGTTGATGGAGTTGTTTGATCCCAATAGTGAACTGAGCATGGATGAACTCCTCGATTTTAACAGCGATTACGAGGATAAGATCGTCGCATTGCCGTTTCATAAACTCTCCAGTGATGAGGTGGTCTATTTTCCGATCAATATCCTCAGCAATCTCTACGTCAGTAACGGGCTTGCTACGGGGAATACGGCTCAAGAGGCACAAGTGCAGGCGATGAGTGAAATACTGGAGCGGTATGCGAAGATAGAGATTATCAAAAACGGTTACGCTTTGCCGCATTACAGCGATGAATTTTTGCAGCAGTTTGAGCGTCTTTACAGCGATTTGATGAAATTACGCGAATTAGGCTATATCGTTAATGTTTTGGATGCGTCATTAGGTGGTAAATACCCTGTGACCGCAATTTCATTTATTAACCCAGAAAACGCCACACTTTTTGTCTCATTCGGCGCTCATCCAATACTGGAAGTGTCGCTGGAGCGGACGATGACGGAGCTGATGCAGGGACGCGGATTAGAAAATTTGGAGAGTTTCGAAGTACCGACGTTTGATATGTCGGTTGTCTCCGAGAGCTTTAATCTGGAATCGCATTTTATCGATTCCAACGGCAAGATGGGGATACAGTTTTTGAGTGCCAAAAAGAGTTTTGAGTTGGCTGCATGGGGATACAGCGGTGAAAGTACCGCAGAGGAATTTGCCTATCTCTCTGCTATCTTTGCTTCGATGGGTAAAGATGTCTATATTCGAGATTACAATTATCTCGGCTTTTATTCTTGTCAGATGATTGTCCCCGGAGTTTCCGAGGTGTACCCGATCGATGATTTGATTTACAACAACCGTAATCGGGGTAAAGCGTATCGTGAAGTGATTTTGAACTTTGCAGATTATGATCCTGAAACGGTGTTGGATGAGATCGAAGCCCTCGAAGATCATCTGAATGTTGAGAAATTTATCGGGGTTATTTTCGAGGAAAATTTCACTATCGGAGAGCTCAAAGCTCAGTTGCATCTATCGTTAGGGAATATCGAAGAGGCGATAAGCTATCTGGAATTTAGCACCAATACGATGAGCGTTCTGATTGTTGAATTGATTCAAATGGCGGAATTTGGGCTTGAATTTAGCGACTATGTTCATGCCCTTTATGATCTTTATACTACTGAGCGAGTTGACAAAGCGGTAAGCATTGTAAACGGAGAAGAGCTTTTCGTTAGTACTGCTTTACACGCTGATTATCAGAATATGCTTGCCATGTACGATCGGCTGGAACTGAAAAAAGTTGCCGGACTTTAATATACCGAATTCTCTTCGGTAAAAATCTTCAAAATCTTCGAATACTCTCCATACGCTTGTTTATACAAGTGTTGGGTGTGATTATTGCTCTCATACAGCTCTGTAGCGCTCATTCCGCTTTCCAACGCATTTTTCAATAATTTTGTCCGGCGCAGATACGTAAAGGCAAGATTCGGGAAGTGTTCATGGATCTTATCCCGAATCATCACCGCATCATTGGGATTTTCGAGCATGTTGGCAAAGACAAGGATTGTCTTCTCTTTAAAATTTTTAATAAATACCAAACTTTTCATAATAGAGTTGAGATCGTTCGTTGTCGGGAGAATAATGATATCGGATTCTCGAAGTATCTCATTGGCATGTGGATTTTCAAATCCCCCGAAGTCATAGACGGTATCGGGATAAAGGGGAATTTTATTGGGATAATAGCGGGCATTTTTATACTTCGTCAGAACAACCGACATATCGTTGGTCGCGTAGCGATAGCGCAGATCTTTGGCAAGTGAAAAAGCCAGCGAGGTTTTACCTACTCCACCTTTAGTGGAAGCGATGGAAATAATAGCCATAAATATCCTCAAATTTTTTGGAAATAGTAGCACAGGTCGATGAAAGAAGTGGGAAATATACCATATTTGACCTCTGTAAGAGTTGGTTTAAATAATACCTTAGTAAATCACTATGAATAATATTGTATCTTTAAAGTCCACAAAATAGGGATTTTTGAAATAAATATCAAATAAACACTACTAATTCAATAGAATTACTTGACAATGAAAAAATATCTCCGTATAATTCTTCCAGTTTGAAACGAATGAGCATTCATTTAAGATGAATCTCACCAAGGAAAGGAGTGAACAATGAAAATTGCAGCCAATGTCACGGAACTGATCGGAAATACACCGCTCATTACGCTAAACCATTTTTCGGACGGATTAACAACGATCATAGGAAAATGCGAATTTATGAATCCATCTGGATCGGTTAAAGACCGAATTGGATGCAATATGATCCTCCAAGCCCTACAGCGTGGTGAGATTACCGAAGAGAGTGTCATTATTGAGCCGACAAGCGGGAATACCGGGATTGCCTTGGCAAGTGTCGCCGCAAGCCTGGGTTTAAAATTAATTTTGACAATGCCAAGTTCAATGAGCCTGGAGAGACGACGTCTTTTGGCGGCCTTGGGTGCGCAGATCGTTTTGACCGAACCTGAAAAGGGGATGGGCGGAGCCGTAGTCAAAGCAATCGAGCTTGGGAATTCAATTCCCGGAGCGGTTGTTTTACAACAGTTTAACAACCCTGATAATTCCCAGATTCATAGAGAAACGACGGCGGAAGAGATTTGGAGAGATACCGATGGGCAAATCGATATTTTTGTCGCGGCTATCGGAACGGGCGGAACGATTACCGGTGTGGGAGAAATACTCAAAAAGTATAACCCCAACATTCAAATCATTGCGGTAGAACCGGATGCTTCAGCGGTACTTTCGGGAGAGTTGGCAGGTCCTCATAAAATACAGGGGATTGGGGCCGGTTTTATTCCTCAAGTGCTTAATCGGGGTATTTATGATGAAATCATTCGAATCACGAATGATGAAGCGATTACAACGGCAAGAACGATTGCAAAAACGGAAGGACTTTTAGTGGGAATTTCATCGGGAGCCAATGTGGCTGCGGCGAAAAAGATCGCAGAACGTCCTGAAAATCGAGGGAAAAAGATCGTAACGATTTTGTGCGATACCGGAGAACGGTATCTTAGTACGGAGCTTTATGAATACCCCTCTGAGAATACGTAAATGCGTTATTAAGGAAGGGTCGTAATGGGAGAAAAACATTATAGAAGTGTGATTAAAGCTATTTCATGGCGTACCGTAGGGACTATAGATACCATGATCGTATCCTACTTTATCACAGGGGATTTAGTGATGGCCGTCTCAATCGGCTCCATCGAAGTGGTTACGAAGATGTTTTTATATTATTTACATGAACGAGCATGGAATAAAACGAATTTCGGTCGAGTCAAAGTGGTCGAAAACGATTATCAGATATAGGTTGATGGGATGAAAAACGATTTTGAATTATTAAATGCGTGGTTTGAGGATGCATCGATCGAAACGGTACTTTCTCACTTTTTACAAACGTATAAAGGCCGGATTGCTTTAGCTTCGAGCTATGGTGTGGAAGATCAGGTTTTGACCGATCTGATGGTAAAAATTGATCCGGTAGCAAAGATTTTTTCACTCGATACGGGAAGACTTCCTGAAGAGACGTATACCCTGATGGATCAAACGAATCGAAAATACGGGATTAATGTCGAGGTTTTTTGCCCCGACAAAACGAGTCTCGAGGAGCTTTATAAAAGTCAGGGGATTAACGGGTTTCGAGAGAGTATCGAAAACCGAAAAGCATGCTGTCAGGTTCGAAAGCTAGAACCGCTGCGCAGGGCTTTGAGCGGCTTAGAAGTATGGATTACAGGATTACGCCGATCTCAATCTCCTACACGTGAGACGATGCAACTCGTCGAATGGGATGAGGCAAATGGCCTGATAAAACTCAATCCTCTCATCGAGTGGAGTGAACAAATGGTCTGGGATTATGTGATAGAGAATAAGGTCCCTTACAACGTGCTGCATGATCAAGGTTATCCGAGTATCGGATGCGCACCGTGTACGCGAGCAATACGCGAGGGAGAAGATCTCCGAGCCGGACGATGGTGGTGGGAAAATCCTGAGCATAAGGAGTGTGGACTCCACATAAAAAGGAAATGACAATGAAATTTTTGTTGGATATTTTGGATGGATTACTCGAGGATAATGAGTACTCGAGCCGCAAAGAGTTGGCCGATTGGGCTATTTTTATTTGATTGAAAAACGGTAGTAAAGGAGAAGACCATGATTAGTCAAGAACGAAAAACACATCTTAAGGCATTAGAAGCCGAAGCGATTTACATCATGCGCGAAGTGGTCGCGGAATTTGACAATCCGGCAATGCTTTATTCGATCGGTAAAGATTCATCGGTGATGCTTCATTTAGCGATCAAAGCATTTTATCCGGCAAAGTTGCCATTTCCATTACTGCATGTCGATACGACATGGAAGTTCAAAGAGATGATCGAGTTTCGTGATCGTCGTATTAAAGAGTTGGGATTAACGTTGCTAACCCATGTAAATCCCGATGGGATTGCACGGGGGATCAACCCTTTTATCCACGGAAGTGCCGTGCATACCGATGTGATGAAAACCGAAGGGTTAAAACAGGCTTTGAATTATTATGAATTTGATGCCGTTTTCGGCGGTGCGCGTCGTGATGAAGAGAAAAGTCGGGCAAAAGAGCGGATTTATTCGTTCAGAGATAAAAACCATCGATGGAATCCGAAAAACCAGCGTCCTGAGTTGTGGAATATCTACAACGGACGGGTTCATAAGGGGGAGAGTATTCGTGTATTTCCCCTCTCGAACTGGACGGAACTCGATATTTGGCAATACATTTATCTTGAAAGTATCCCGATTGTTCCGCTTTATTACTCAGCATTACGTCCGGTCGTTGAGCGTGACGGGGTAAAAATAATGGTGGATGATGAGCGGTTCCCGCTCCAAGAAGGCGAAGTTCCAAGCATTGAAAATATCCGTTTTCGAACGTTAGGGTGTTATCCGTTGACCGGTGCGGTGAACAGTGATGCTACAACGCTTCCGGATATTATCCAAGAGATGCTTTTGACAAAAACGTCTGAGCGTCAAGGGCGTCTGATCGATGCCGACAGCTCAGGTTCCATGGAGAAGAAAAAAATTGAAGGATATTTCTAATGGCACATCAATCAGATTTGATAGCCACCGATATCGAGGGTTATCTTAAAGAACAAGAACACAAAGAGTTGCTTCGCTTTATTACCTGCGGGAGCGTGGATGATGGTAAAAGTACGTTGATAGGGCGTCTGTTGCACGATTCAAAAATGATTTTCGAAGATCAGCTCGAAACGATAAAAAATGACAGTAAAAAGTCGGGGACGACAGGGGATAAGATTGATCTGGCACTTCTTGTGGACGGTTTGCAGAGTGAACGGGAACAAGGGATTACGATTGATGTGGCGTATCGCTACTTTTCAACCGATAAACGCAAGTTTATCATCGCCGACACACCGGGGCATGAACAATATACCCGTAACATGGCGACAGGAGCCTCGACAGCGGATTTAGCGATCATTTTGATCGATGCTCGTTATGGGATCGTGACACAAACGCGCCGTCATTCGTATATTGTCCGTCTTTTGGGGATTCGCAATGTAGTTGTGGCCATCAATAAAATGGATTTGCTGAATTTCGATCAAGAGGTCTTTGATAAGATTAATGCCGAGTATCGTGCATTTGCTGAAGGACTTGGAATCAAAGGTATTTATTCGGTACCGCTTTCGGCACTGGATGGAGACAATGTGGTCACGAAAAGTGATCGCACCCCTTGGTATCAGGGATCAACACTTTTGGAGATACTTGAAGAGGTTCCCCTCGCATCTGCCTCGGTTGAGGGGCCGTTTCGTATGGTGGTACAATATGTCAATCGTCCGAATCTCGATTTTAGAGGATTCGCTGGAACGATAGCATCAGGAACACTGCGTATAGGGGATTCTATTACAACGTATCCGTCGCTCAAAAAGGCAACGGTGAAATCGATTGTAACGTATGACGGGGATTTGGAATCAGCCTCAACCGGAGAAGCGGTAACGCTTACATTGAATGAAGAGATTGATATCAGTCGCGGAAATGTTTTGATTAAAACGGATGAGTCTATTTTGCAAAGCAATGCGATCAAAGCAAATTTGGTATGGATGGATGAGGAGAGATTTCTCCCGGGTAAAAGCTATCTATTTAAACGAGCATCAACCGTTACGACCGTGTACGCGGATGGAATTGACTATCGTGTCGATGTCAATACCCAAGAACGTCATGATGCAGTGGATTTAGGGCTCAATGATATCGGATCGGTCCGTTTGGTTTTGGGTGAAGCGATTGCCTTTGATTTATACGAAGAAAACCGAGAGATGGGGGGCTTTATCCTCATCGATAAAATTACGAATAATACTGTAGCTGCCGGAATGATTACCCAAAGCGCGGAGAAGGAGAGAGCGGTACAAAGTACCGTATCTGAATTTGAGATAGAGCTAAATGCTCTTATACGGCGGCATTTTCCGCATTGGAATGCTGCGATAATCGAATAAGGAAAATGTTATGGCGAATGAAACAAAAGCTGAACGAATTGAGCGTATTAAACGCGAGAAAGATGGATTGGAAGTCATCGCCGACATTTATCGATATGCTTTAACCGGCGAGGTGATTGATCCTGAAGATATTGATCGTTTTAAATGGTATGGAATTTATACCCAAAACCGTAATCTTCAGGAAGCGGATGATACTACTCAGTATTATATGCTGCGTGTGAAGCTTGAGGGAGGGAGTTTAACCTCTAAACAAGTTGAAGTTTTAGGAAAAATCTCCGTTGAATTTGCCCGTGAAAGCGGTGATTTGACGACCCGACAGGATATTCAGTTTCATTGGCTGAAAATAGAAGATTTCCCTGAAATATTGGAACGTCTCTCCAGTGTTGGGCTGAGTGTGGTCGGTGCATCGGGAGATTGCCCGCGTAATATTGTGAGTTGTCCGGTGAATGGAATTGATCACGCTCAGATCGATGATGTCCGTGATGTGGTGGTTGCATTGAACAACCTGTATCGGGGAAATCCCGATTTTTCGAATTTACCTCGTAAATTCAAAATTGGTGTCAGCGGGTGTAATAAACATTGTATTCAGCACGAAGTGCAGGATCTGGCATTTACCGCTGTCAAAAACGGTGATGAGCTCCGATTCAGCGTAAGCGTCGGAGGTGGACAGGCGAGTAATCGACGTATCGCCGATCATATCGGGTATGTGAAACGTCGTGATATTGTCAAGATTGCCGAAGCGGTTGCCCGTATCTATCGGGATGCAGGTAGACGTGACAATCGAAGCAAAGCCCGTTTGGGTCATTTGATTGATGATTGGGGTGTTGAACGCTTTGTTGCTGAACTGGAAAAAGAATCCCGTGTGGAGTTGGAGCGTTACGATACGGCACCTTTTACACCGTATCCGCGACGCACTCATTTCGGCGTTGCCTCTACGATACGTAAAGGGTATAACACGATAGGGTGTGCATTGACCAGCGGACGGATCAAGGGTGAACATTTGTTGAAACTCGGACGTATCTTGGATTTTTACGGTGCTGAGGGGATAACGCTGACAACGACACAAAATTTTGTGATCCTGAACGTCCATTCCGATGTAACGGAGCCGATGCTCGATACCCTGAAGGCGGTGGGATTTCATCCCCATCCGAGTGTTTTTGAAGCACGAACGTTGGCCTGTACGGGACTCAATTTTTGTAAGTTTGCGGTGAGTGAGACGAAAGATTTGGCGATTGAGGTGGTGAATTATCTGAATGGTAAATTCCCCGATTTTGACGAACCGGTGAGTATCAGCATTAACGGCTGTCCAAACTCGTGTGCCCATCCGCACATCGTAGATTTGGGGTTTGTCGGAGCCATCGTAAAACGGGGCGATGAACGTCTTAAGGGTTTCGATTTAATTGTTGGGGGGCATCTTGAAGGTGAACAAAGCCGTTTTGCCGTAAAAACGGGGGTCAAAGTTTCTGCCGATGAGGTTGCACCGCTTATTGAAACATTGATCCATGAGTTTGAAACCAGTAAGAGTGTCGATTTTGGAAATTTTTTATTGGAGAAATACGCACATGAATCAGTTATTCCGTCCATTCCTTGAAGAGGGTGATAAATACGCCCAATTAGGGCGAAATACGATTGGTGTCCATAAAAAAACCTATTTCGATTTTACGGCGTCGGGTTTGGCGTATGAACCAATCGAAGCACGGGTTCGGGAAGTGCTTGAAACGTATGCGAATACCCATTCTAAAGAGGCATCAATGGCCGCACGGACGGATCGTTATTACCGTCAGGCGAGAGAGCATTTAAAAACCTTATTGGGGTTGGACAGTTCATTTGCCTTGATGCCGTGTGGATGCGGTGCTACGGGAGCGGTGAAACGGCTGCAGGAAATTTTGGGACTTTATATCCCCCCGGCAACACGTGCACGTTATCGTTCATTGCCGCCTGTCAATGAAATGCCGTTGGTGATTGTCGGACCGTATGAACACCATTCCAATGAGATCAGCTATCGTGAAGCACTTTGTGAAACGGTACGGATCGGATTGAATGCAAAAGGATTGGTGGATCTTGAGCAGCTTGAAGAAATTTTGGAAGAGAACAAAGATCGAGAGCTTATCGGGTCGTTTTGTATCGCATCCAATGTGACCGGAACGATTACCCCTTATGCAGAGATCTCGGCAATACTTCGACGTTACGGAGCTATTGTCTGCTTTGATGCGGCAGCTTCGTCACCGTATCTGAATATACCGTGCGAGCTTTATGATGCGATGTTTTATTCACCGCATAAGCTTTTGGGCGGACCGGGATCATGCGGTTTGTTGGCAATCCGAAAAAATCTTTTCGATGCAGATGCCAAACCTACCTTTGCCGGGGGTGGCACGGTACGCTATGTTAGCCGTACCAGCCACTATTTTATTGATGGTGTCGAAGATCGTGAAGATGCAGGAACACCGGGGATATTACAGCTTATTCGCGCAGCTTTGGCGTATCAGCTTCGTAACGAACTCGGATTTGAGTGGATAGCGGAACGTAAAAAAAGCTTGTATGGGCGTTTTATCGAAGGATTAAAAGAGATTAGGGGTGCGACCTGTTACGGCTGTCGAAAGGCAGAAAATATAGGGATTGTCTCATTCAATGTAAAAGGGATTGATCCTTACGCCTTGTGTGCGCTTCTCTCGGAATCAAAAGGGTTTCAAACACGTGCGGGATGTTCGTGTGCCGGACCTTACGGACATGATTTATTAGGACTGGAGGATGATACACCCTTCCAAGCGCGGCCAGGTTGGTTGCGTATCAGTATCCATTATTCGCAGGATATAGACGATATCGATGCGTTATTGGAAGCAATTAAAAAATCGATAAAGAGGCTCGGATGACCAAAATATTACAACCGATTTCGGCCGAATCACATTATTCATTTTCGGCGAGAAAAGGAAAAGTATATCTCGTAGGCTGCGGCTTGGGAGATGTTGAACAGTTGACACTCAAAGCGTATCGGATTATCCGTGAAGCTCAGATTGTTTTGTATGATAATCTCATAAGTAAAGAGATTTTAGATTTGATCCCACCTGAAACACGGAAACTCTATGTAGGAAAACCAAAAAAATCTCATAGTATTACCCAAGAGCGGATCAATCATTTAATAGCGGATTATGCTGATCAGGGATACAGCGTTGCACGCTTAAAAAGCGGTGATCCCTACATTTTCGGACGGGGAGCGGAAGAAGCGCTTTATTTACTGGAGAGAGGCTACAACGTTGATGTGATCGCTGGGATATCTTCCTCAGTAAGCGGACCTGCCTGTGCCGGTATTCCTCCGACCGCGAGAGGATACGCTGCCAGTTTTTCGGTAGTATCGGCGCATTTGAAGGAGGGTAAATTTAATGCCGATTGGCTGCCGTTGTTAAAACTCTCTAACCATACCACGGTTGTGTTGATGGGGCTGAGTATTGCACGAAAGATTAAAACGTCGGCGTATGCGATCGGAGTTCCCCATAATCTGCCGGTAGCGATCGTATCGAACGCTTCGCGCCCTGAACAAGAAAGTATTATAACGACCTTGGCAGGATTGGAACGAGCCGCTAAGAATGTCGATGGTCCGGCGGTGATTGTGTTTGGCAATGTAGTTAAACTTTACGGAAAACTGCCGCAGTATCAACGTCAGGAAGTTCCGATTATATAAAATACATTGATTGTTGATCGAGGGCATTGCCTTGATCGACGAGATCTTGGAGTGTTTCGTTAAAAACACCTCTCATATCATCTCGGATACGATTCCAATACAGATGCAAAATCGGTTGCAATCGTTCGTCCGATGGGTTGCACAACTCCCCTTCCAACGCGATTAAGATATCAAATACTGAGATGGTATTTGGAGATTTAGCCAGTAAATAGCCTCCGCCGGCTCCCCGTATACTTTGAATCAACCCCTCTTTACGCAATGTTGCAAGGATTTGTTCCAGATAATTTTGGGGGATATTGGCTTTTTCAGCAATATCACGAATTTGAAGATGGCCTTGCCCGTAATGAAGTGCTAACTCATACATGGCTGCAAGGCCATAGCTCCCTTTTGTCGAAATACCTGCCACTATTTTCTCCTTATCGGATTGTTATAGAGGTATTGTATTTCAGTTAGCGTTAATACACCATTAAGGACATCGATTTATCAGAGTTTATTCGCTATCTTTTGGTGATTTAAACGATTTTACATCGATTCGGCGAGGTGTCCGTTTTGGTGCTGCAGGTGCTTCGGATGGTTTTCGATCCTGATAAGGTTTTTTGTCACCGTAAGGCTTCTTGTCACCGAACGGTTTTTTGTCGCCATAAGCCTTTTTCTCACCAAAGGCAGGTTTGTCACCGTAAGGCTTCTTGTCACCGAACGGTTTTTTGTCTCCGTAAGCTTTTTTCTCACCAAAGGCAGGTTTGTCACCGTAAGGCTTCTTGTCACCGAACGGTTTTTTGTCGCCATAAGCTTTTTTCTCACCAAAGGCAGGTTTGTCACCGTAAGGCTTCTTATCTCCGAACGGTTTTTTGTCGCCATAGGCTTTTTTCTCACCAAAGGCAGGTTTGTCTCCGTAAGCTTTCTTCTCCCCGTAAGGCTTTTTTTCTCTATCGGATGGCTTTCGCTCGTCGGAGCTTTTTTCCTTGTCACCGAAGAATTTTGGTTTGCTGCTGTAAGGAGTTCGGGTTGCTTTTTCTGCATCTGAACGAGGTGTACCGTCGATGTAATGGTTCCGCTCGCGGGTTTTCCCCTCGAAGATCGGTTTACCGCTTTCATCTTTACCGACGAATCGAGGTTTACTGTTGTACTGTTTTTTAGCGGAAAAACCATCCCCCTCATCGCGCTTGCGTTCAGGACGGGTATCACGGACCGGCTTTTTATCACGATTTCTCGGATCTTGTGCATCACGAGCTTCGCGCTCTTCGCGGCGCGCTTTTGCTTCGGCTTTTTGCTGATTGTCGACTGCGATTCCGAAGTCAGGTTCGAATCCTTTGACTACCTCTTGAGTGATAGTGCGTCCGTTGAGCAATTCGATAGGATAGAGACGTTTTTGATCCTCTTCATCGAGGGTGATGAGGGCATACTCTCTCGCTCGTGCATATCGTGACATATAGACGATCGCTTTTTCCGGGAGATCATAGCTGATGAGTACTTCACAGCGTAAATCAGGAGTTTTTGCCAATTCGGCATCACTGAGAACAGTGATGTTTTTTCCTGCAAATAGGGCTGGAAGCTCTCCGGCATCATTAGAGGTAGCGATGAGAATGGTTTTTCCCGCATTGCGATCGATTAAAAAATGGATAAGTTCATTTTTACGTGGGCGGTTACACGGGTGGATACGATGGTTCTGGCGTTTGATTGGTGTCGATGACATAAAAAGTCCTTGGATACATAAGCCTCATACATGAGGTGGGGATAAGCGGTCGGTGAAGAGTCTCAAGCGTAGACCGAAAACGCAAATGATTGTGTAATTATAGCGTAATTCAGATGGCTTAATCGAGGGTCTTTTTGTAAAACTTGACGGCAAGCGTCATCATCACCAAAGCAATGATGATCAACGGCCAAATATTAGGCCAAAGCATCGCAAAATCGTTGTTTTTGAGGACGATACCTCTAATCAGACGGTTGAAGTAAGTGAGTGGAAGTATCTCGCCGATATGCTGTGCCCATGTCGGCATTCCGGAGAAGGGAAACATGAAGCCTGAGAGGAGAATACTGGGGAGAAAATAGAAGATTGTCAGCTGTAACGCCTGCAGCATATTTTGCGCCAATGAGGAGATGGTGATACCGATCGTGAGATTGACGGCAATGAAGAGCAGAGCAACACTATAGGCTAAAATAATCGAACCGTTAAAGGGGACGTCGAATACAAAATGGGAAGCGAATAAGATCAAGGAGGCTTGGATAAGCCCGATAAAAACATACGGGATAATCTTTCCTGTCATAATCTCCAGCGGTCGTGCGGGGGTGGCAAGGAGATTTTCCATCGTACCGCGTTCACGTTCGCGAGTGATAGCGAGCGCCGTCATCATGGTGAGGGTCATGGTCATAACGGTTCCCATGAGTCCCGGAATGATATTGTACTGATTGATACCGTTGGGATTATAGAGGCGATGGACCCGTATATCAAACGGTTTTTTTTGAGACCAAAGTCCTGATAAAGATCCTGTTAAATCTTTTTTAACCACTTGCTCGGCGATCCCTTCGATTGACAACAGGGCAATGGAAATTGTGATAGGGTCAGTCGCATCGGCTTCGAGGAGAATAGAGGGTTTTTCGCCTCTTAGAAGCTTTTGGGTGAAACCCGGAGGGATGGTGAGGATAAACTGGATTTCCCCTTTTTGCAGGGCTTCTTGGGCATCTTGGGGAGTTGTAATCTGGGTATCAATGGCAAAATATTCAGATGTCTGCATCGATGAGAGTAATGTACGGGTAAATTCGCTCTTATCATAAGAGACGACGGCGGTTGGGAGATGTTTGGGATCGGTGTTGATCGCGAATCCGAACAGTGCAAGCTGGATGATGGGTAAAACCACCATCATGGCAAACGTCACACGATCGCGTTTGAGCTGTAAAAACTCTTTAAGCACGATTGCCCACCAACGTTTGAAACTGAAAGCATTAAAGGGTATCACGAGTCTCTCCGTAATTATCATGCGTCTGTTTCATGAGATAAATAAAGACATCTTCCAAAGAGGTTGGTATGGATTTATAGTACTCTGCGCTCAGTACTTCTTCGATCGCTTGAGGATTTTTTCCGCTGACATGCAGGGTTGATCCGAAAATAACGGTTTGCTCGATGGCAGAGTGCTTTTCAAGCGATTTTGAAATATCCATCAACCGATCACCCATAATTTCATAGGTAAAAAGTCTTTGGCGTTCAATAATGCTTTGGGCACTTCCCTGTGCGAGGAGATTTCCGTACGCGATATAAGCGAGTTTATGGCATCGCTCTGCCTCATCCATGTAGTGGGTACTGATGAGTACTGAAACCCCTTGAGCGGCGAGTTGATGCAGCTCTTCCCAAAAATCGCGTCGTGCACTGGGATCTACCCCGGCCGTGGGTTCGTCAAGCAGCAAGAGTTTAGGATGGCGTAGCATGCAGGCTGCAAGTGCGAGACGTTGTTTCCATCCTCCTGAGAGAGAACGTGCCAGCTGGGAGGAACGGGAGGTAAGTCCGAGCGTTTCGAGTGCTTCGTCAACGATGTGTTTACGGTTGGTAAGTTCGTACACCCGTGCAACAAAATCGAGGTTTTCGCGGATACTTAAATCTTCCCAGTAGGAGAATTTTTGGGTCATATATCCTACTTCCCGTTTGATTGCATCGCTTTGGGTCGTGATGTCATAGCCCAGACAGTGACCTTCACCGCTATCAGGGGTCAGTAACCCGCACAGCATCCGAATAGCGGTTGTTTTTCCACTTCCGTTGGGCCCTAAAAATCCGAGGATTTCTCCGCGATTGACCGTAAGCGATAAATCTTTAACGACGTGCTTGTCGCCAAAATATTTGTTCAGACCTCGAACGTCGATTGCAGTGTCAATGGCGTTCAAGTGAGACTTCCACAGGCTGACCCGGATGGAGGAACGGTGCATCGATCCGATCAGGATACGCTTCGATCATGTAGGTGAGTTTATCTTTGGTCTCGTTGCTGTAGATAATCGGAGGTGTAAATTCCGCTTCGGGAGAGATATAGGTGACTTTGGCGCTGATCTTTTTCCCGTCATTGCGGGAAATAATCGATATTCCATGGCCGATTCGGAGGGATTCCGAAACTTTTTGGGGGACAAAAAAGCGGATTTTGATGTTTTCAGGGGGGAGGAGTCTAATGATGATTCCTCCCAGAGGGACGAATTCCCCTTCGCGGTAGAGTGTGTCGAAAACCAGCGCGTTATAGCGTGATTTCACCCCTTTTTCATCCACTTTCCATTGCGCCAGTGCGACTGCTGATGTAAGCTGCTCTATACGGGCTTTTTGTGCGGTGATTTGATCGAGACGTTTGGAAAGTTTCGCCACGTCCACCGTATTTTTGAGTTCTTTGACCTTAGCGGCAGTCGTTTTTGCCAGAGCTTCGGAATCATCGAGTTGAGTTTTTGAGACGGCATTGGCGGGATAGAGTGCTTTATTTCGGTTGAGTTGTATAGCGGCATTGTCCGCATTGGCGAGTGCTTGAGAGAGTTGAGCCTTGAGTACTTCGATCTCTTCGGGACGAGAGCCTTTTTGATAATCTTTGAGGGTTGCTTCCGCCGCAGAGAGATCAGCAGCAGCTTGCTGCAGTGCCAATAGCTCGCTATCGCATTCCAAAGCAAAAAGATTGGAATGAAGAGATACTTGATCTCCCCGTTTAACGAAAAGTTTATCGAGTTTGCCGCTTTGGGTTGAGGCGATATTGATATACTCCCCTTCGGCATATCCGTTATATGTTTGCGTGTCTGCTTTTTGGCATCCGCCAAAGATGAAAAGAGGGAGGAGAAAAAGGAGTGTTGTCGTTTTCATAAAAATTATTATAGCGCTTTAGTGCCCAAGTTCGCCACGTGATTCGGTGTCAATGTTTATCGGTACGCTTTAATCCCCAGCATATCATCGAGACGTAGGAACGTATAGCCTTTGCTTTGGAGCTGTTCGATGATACCCGGGAGTGCTTCGACGCTCGCATGATTGGCACGACTGCTGTGCATCAGGATAATATCTCCGTTTTGCACATGGGTAATCACATTTTCGGTAATAGCATCTTTATCTTGGAGTGCCCAGTCGAGTGAATCAAGGGACCAAAGAATCGTTGTATATCCTTGATCATTGATCGTATCCATTACCTCTTGGTTGATCGAACCGTACGGCGGACGAAAGAGGAGGGGATGTTTTCCGGTAATGTTTTCGATCCGATGGGATGTTGCATTGAGTTCATCTACGATTCTTTCTTTATCGATCTTACTAAAATGGGGATGGGTGAAACTGTGGTTCAGTACCAAATGCCCCTCATCAAACGCCCGTTTTGTGACGGTAATATTCTGATCGACCATCGGTGCGCCGATCATAAAAAAGCTCGCTTTGATACGGTAGAATTTGAGAATATCCAAAACCTTGTCGGTATTGTTCTCATCCGGAGAATCATCAAACGTGAGAGCCAATTTTTTTCCCTGTGAACCATCTCCGTTCAGATAAATATGGGTGTATTTTCCATCACGGATCGGAGCCGTTGTATTATCGCGCCATTGGTGTAAAAAGTGTGTGAGGTTTGAATCCAGCTGGGGGGAATCGCCTCGAATGCAGTAGTGAGAAATACACCCGGTAAAAAGAACAATAGGTCCGAGGGTGAGGAGAATAATCAGCAGTTTTTTCATACGGTCATTTCAAAGTCAAATAAAATCGCGTTATTATAGCCTAACGGGAAAAGGCTTTAACCCGCTCTTTGGTATCGGGATGACTTGAAAAGAGTGTTGATGACGTGTTGGTGTCCGGATCGATTCGGATGAGAATATCGCTAAAGCGGTGCGGAGGTATATGCGCTCTGAGGAGTGTTTCAAGGGCGAATATGTCAGCTTCATCCTCCATATCACGTGAATACCCCTGTTGGAGCAATATCGCCGGAATCCCTGCGGCAAGATCGGAATAATTACTGATATCACCGGTCACCATGACCAAAATAACTCCCGAACCGATGGATTGAAGCATCATTCGTACAATATGCTTTTGTTTGATGTGTCCGAGTTCATGTGCTAAGACGGCCATGATCTCTTCATCGTGTTTGGCTTTGTCAATAAGCTGATCGGTAATGATGAGTTTATTTCCCGGAAGCGCAAAAGCATTTGCTCCGATGGTTGTGCTGTTCCGAAATAAAAGCTCGAACGGCGGACACTCTTGTGTCGTACACATGAGTTTGAGATGCTCTAACAGTTCTTTTTGTCGATGGACGGTTAATGTCGTTGGATTAAGATAGAGTTCATCGAGTGTCTCTAATGTTTCAGCCCCTATTTTCGCTTCTGTATCAGTTGGAAATACGGTCGCGGCGTATTGGGCGAGTGCGGGGAGTCCCCAGCGTAATAATGAGGCAATAATTGCCACCGTCACTATCAGTGCAGCTGCCGCATAGAGGAGTCTGTTTTCGAGATGACGGGCAAGATTTTCGGGTGTAGCAGATTTTAATGTTATTTCCAAACGTCGAATCGCATCCCTATCGCTGCTGTGGATCTCTGCATTATCCGAAAGATGAATAACCGTGCGTGCGCTTCCGACCGTTGGATCGATAGTAACATTCGACAGGGGTATATCAAGGCTAAAATCGGCACATTTTAGGGTGAGAATCGTCTCATAGACCGTGATAATTGCCGGATAAAGACGGGAGGTTTTCCCGTCATAATATTCCCCTGCGAACTCTATCATGCGATACCGATATCCATATCGAACAGATCGGAGATCTCTCCGCCGAGGGCACTGATGTTCTCACGTGCTTGGGTAGCAAAAGCGCCTAAATCATCCGAGAGAAGGTTCAAATGCTCTGATCGGTAACGGGCGAGGCGGACAGCGGCAAACGGGATAAAAAGCCCGAAGGTAACAGCAATAAGGATCAGATTGGAGATGTAAATCCAGATCAGATCGCGTGCGCGTTGTGTTGAGTTAAAACGGACCGTTCCCAAGACGAGATGGTTGTAAAAAAGGTTGGCTTTTCGGGCTTGGATAAAAGCGATAAGGATAGGAATAATAAGGTAAAAAGAGATGAGTCCGACGAGAATCAGCGAACTGATTGCCGTGATGATAAGCTCTTTCGGCATTCCCATCGTTGAGAGTTGATAGGCACTGAAGATACCGTAGGCGAAAATCCCCATTGGAATAAAGAGCAACCCAAGAGCGATCAGATAGACACCCCAAAACGGCTTTAATGACCCATCGTACGTTGCCGGTGTTTCTCCGTAGACATAGTTTGAGGCCAAGAATTTTACTTGACGATACGCTGTGTAGGGGAGGGCCAGACCAAGACTCACAAAGGAAAGAACAGGGAGGAGTAAATAGACGATAGCCGCTTCGCCGACGGTCCCGATAAAGTTAAACTTCAATCCGCGATAAGCACTTTGACGGGATGCAAAACGCAATGCCATAACGATAATCCAGGGTGAAGCGATCATAATACCCAGCATAATCAAACCTGCAATCATCGGTGCAACAGAGCTGGTGATGGTGTAGGCGATCAAAAGAGCGGCGGCAATCAGTCGCCCTTTGAGGATTTGCATCGGCGTCGCCAGATATGAAAACGGGGTATTGTCCAGCAACGTATGCCCGTAAAACCATCGATTGGTTCGTACTTTTGCCCATGCGGAATAGATCCCGATAGTGATGATCGTCAATGCGAGGTTGACGATCCAAATACGGAAATATTCACCCCCGGAACCGGTGAAAACAAAGGGATAACTTTTTGGGATACTCATCAAAAGCCTTTAAAAATTGGTATTCGAATGAACATGATACAATTATTTTGGTTTTTTTATGAAATTTTTGTTTTTGTTACTACTTTTTTAAATGTCCCGCTAAATACCCGCTGGCAAACGACCACTGCAAATTGTACCCTCCGCAGGGACCGTCTAAATCCATCACTTCACCGCAAAAATAGAGACCGCTTATGATTTTGCTCTCCATTGTTTCGGGGGAGATCTCTTTGAGTGAGATACCGCCACGGGTGATCATTGCCATTTTGAATCCATCGTGTCCTATGACGGTGAGCGGCGTCCACGCGAGGAGTTTGATGAGGCTATCACGCTGAATTCCTTCGAGTTTATTAAACCCTTTCTCAGGATCAGCACTAGCGAGTGTGCAGAGGGCGCGGCAGAGAGATTCGGGGAGGAGAGTCATCATATGGGTTAATATGGGTTGTTCCGGATTTTTATCGATTGCTTTTTTGATATGGGCTCGCAGCTGCTCTTCATTTAGCCCTTTGGTCATGTTGATCATCAGAGGGACGGAACCGTACTTTTCGATCAATGGGGTGATTTCGCGGGCAACGTCGAGGACGACAGGGCCTCGGATGCCGTTTTGGGTAAAGATCAAATCCCCAAAAGCGCGGATATTTTTGGCTTTGGGGAGGTCGATGCGAATTTCTACTTTGGGGATCGTGTCGGCGCGGCACTCGGCCACCCATGTCTCACGTGTGCGCAGAGGCATCATGGCAGGATAAAGCTCGGTGATTTTGTGTCCTGCTTCGGAAGCGATGGTAAATCCATCCCCTTCAGCTCCCAATTGAGGATATCCCATGCCTCCGGTTGCAATGATGACATTGGGGGCCATGTAGGTTTGATCGGAGGTCCTGACTCCGCGCACATGCTCGCAATCATGCTCTAATGCTTCGATACGGCAGGATGTGATCAGTTTTACCCCCAAATGTTCCATCTCCTCTTCGAGGGCTGTAATGATGCTTACCGAACTGTGGGAGATTGGAAATACCCGATACCCGTCCGGTGCATGGCTCTCTACCCCGATTTCGGAAAAAAAGGCGATGAGTGCACGATGATCCAGAGCATTGAGGGCAGGGGTCATGAATCGTCCGTTTCGTCCGAAACGCGCCATAAAATCTTCATTGGAGAGGGTATTGGTCAGATTGCATCGGCCGCCGCCGGTCGCTTTGAGCTTGGCGGCGATTTTAGAGAGTTTTTCACAGAGAAGTACTTTCTTACCCGTTCGTGCCGCCGTGATAGCGGCCATAATTCCGGCTGCTCCGGCACCGACTACGATTACATCATACGAAAGTTTTGAGGAGTTTTGCATATCGCATTATAGCGGCTCAGAGGGGGAAACCCAAATTGGGAATCGTTAAATATCGGTAATACGTACCAGTACGAGATAAGGTTCGCTTTCTAAAATATTGAGCATCACTCCAAACTTTTGGGAGATATGTTTACGCTGCCCTTCGGTCAGTTCGGAGAGATGTATTTTATAATAGTGGTGATTGTTGTCAGAACTGACTTGCATGTGATATAAGTGGATATCTTCAGGAGAGGGATCATAATGGATGTATTTCTGCATTTTTGACTCTTTTACGGCTTTGGTCAACCATTGTAGAGTCTATTGCATTAATACACCATTATATTTCTCCTATTTTTCGATAACGGGATACTTGTTCTCTTTCCATTCTCCAAATCCGTTCAGGAACCAATAAACATTTTTGTATCCCAGTTTTCGTACTGCCAAAGCGGCTTCATACGAGTTGGCGCATGTTTCGCCGTAGCAGTAAAAGACAAGCGGCTGCACTTTATCCTCGGGAAGTTGAATGACGATATATTCGGCTTTCGATACGTCGAAATAGACGGGGTACGCACCCTTTATATGCTCTTTTACATAATGGCGTTTTTCACGGGCATCAAAAAAATAGGCTTTTTGGTCATACAGCGCTTTCGCTTTTTTCACATCGATAACGTTGATCCCTTTGGCGATGGCATCGTCTACTTGCGGGGGGATGATACAGATGTCGTATTTCGTCTCAAAAATAATACTTTTTTCACCGTCGTATTCGACACCATTAAGCGCCGTTGCCAATAAAGCGGCTAAGAGCGTAGAAAAAATCAAGCGTAACATGATGAACTCCTTAAATCAATATAACTAAATAATAAGCAAGGATAGGTTATTAAATTATAATATTTTTTAATAGTTTGTGGATCTAAGATAGGATTAATATAGTAGGCAAATTAGCCGAAAATAGGAGTTTTATCAAATACTCCAAAAATATCCAAAATAAAGCGGACGATAGCCGCTTCGCTAATGCCGGCTAAAATACCGATAAAGAGTCCATGGCCAATGATGTCAAATGAAGGGGCTCCATCTTTCCACGTCATAAATGCTTTTTCCATAATATACTCCTTTATTCAAGTCTGTATTGGGGTCGTTTAAAATAAACGATATTGCATTATGATAGTTTTTGTTTACTAATAACAATATTTAAAAACTGGATTAATTTTTATTTGATTTCAATCATCAGGAGAACTTTACGGTGAAGGAATGGATTTTCTTCGGCAGATAGAGGTGTGCCGAAGGGAGGGGAAATGAGATTATCCTCTGCTGGTTACTTCTAAAAGATGGTAGCCGAATTGTGTTTTTATCGGACCGTATAAAACACCGACATCACCGGTAAATACTGCCGTATCAAACTCTTTTACCATTTGACCGGGTGTAAAACGTCCCAAATCACCACCTTTGCGTCCGGATGGGCATTGAGAATGATCTGCCGCCACTTCAGCAAAAGAGGCTCCGTTTTCAATTTCTGCTTTGAGTGCGTTACACTCGTCTGCCGTACTTACTAAAATATGTCGTGCGGTTGCCCATGCCATGATGATCCTTTTTTTGTTTTTGAAATTTTACACTATTGCATCGGTTTTTAGAACGCCTAACTTTTCGCGAACGTAATTTTTTCCGAGTTTTAGAATATCCGCTTCGTAGATAAGGAGTCGTGCAGGGGAAAGATGATGCTCATTTCCCTCTATTTTGGCATATATTTTGTCCATATTTGAGCCAATCAGCGTTTTGAGATCATTCTCTTGGATCATTCCTATCACCCCCTCCAAGCCATTCTTTGGCAGCGGGAGATTACAGTAGTAATCACCGATATCATTGATTCCCCAGTAAATGAACCCCAGAAGGGTATAAAAATCCAGAGAGGTTGAGATGGATGTGAACGTGATTCGGCGAACATGTTTCTCGAGAGCCTGATCAAGTATCAGCCGGAGTATTTGAGTTGCGTACCCCTTGCGTTGGGAAATGAGAGGGGTAAAGAGATTATAGAGTGTGAGATATTGGCTGTAACGATCGATTTTGGAAAAAAGATAGCATAAATGCTCATTGCGCTCATCACAGAGGACGACACATCCTTGTGTATTCCAACTGAAATGGCGGTCCCACCACGCGAGTGACTGATTAGCGAAACGTATACTTTCTGTATCTTGGATGAGGGCAGTAGAGGCGATATAGGCATCACGCCCCAGGAGTTCGAGATGATAGAGTGGCATCGGTATCCTTTTTACCCTCTAAGGATGTAAAAAGTTCCCAATACGGGAGCCGATTCAATGGTAGTGAGTAACAATAGTATAGCCGAATAGATGGAGCCATTGCCGATTTGAGTGATTAAAAGGTATACAGTATTCAGTATCTTTTATTGGTATTGACGAGAAGATCTTTTTCGCTCAGTTCGTCCATCAGTGTTTTGAGATTTTTGAGGGAAAGGAGCTTTAGGGTATCACTTTTCTCTTTTTTAAATTCACTCGAAAATCCGCTTTTGGAAAAAATGACGAACCAATCGGGTTTCAGTGCAGCCTTCGTACATTTTTCCTGAAGTTTGGTTAGCTCCGATTTGTTGGCTTTGGATTTGGCATATTTGCACGATCCTGCTATTACCTTACCCGATTTACTCTGTCCGAGAATCTCGATTTCGGTGTTTTTATCCCAGTAGGAGCCGATTTTAGCGACCCAGTCCTCTTTATAGCTTTGTTTGACCAGAGCGATGATTAGCCCTTCGTAGATGGGATCAAAAAAAGTCTGTTTGGTATTTTCCCACCGTTCTTTGACCTCGGTGAAATCTCCCTCTTTAATCCCTTTGTAATACGGTGATACGGAAGAGAACCAAAAGCGCAAAAACGGAGCGGTAAAAATAAGGCGATCGGAGACCTCTTCACTCTCATCGGCAGGTTCTTCTTGTGAGCCTTGCCGAGTCAGTAAGCCGAATTTGATCAAAAAGGCTGCGGACTCTTCTCCCTCTTTGCGGGTTAGGTTAGCACGGCGATAGGCTGAATATTCTCGTCGATCACCGAGTGCCAATGCCGAGAGAAGTGCATGGTGCGCTTTGTTGCTTTGGGTAATTTTGGTCAAATCGGCATGGATGTATCGGTAGTTGGCGAGTACTTTTTCCTCGATCAGCTCTTCGAGAGGTTTTGTCATATCGACACTCCATCCCATCCCGCCGAACACGGTGAAATATTCGATCGCTTTTTCAATATCGGTTGCGTTATTCTGGAAACAAAAAGAGCGAAATTGTTGGAGGAGGGTCGGGTGTTTGGACATGGTGAAGCTACCTTCTATTAATTATCGCATTATAGCCTAAGTGAGTGGTGGAGAATAGGTCGGTGGAAAAGGGAGTTTAATTATGAAGAGTGCCCCATCTTTAAAATTGTGAGCTTCGATGGTGCCGTTAAGCTTTATTTCGACAATCATTTTTGCAATAAAAAGGCCTAACCCTGTCCCCTGAGATTGGTGTTTGGTTGTAAAATAGGCATCAAATACTTTGTCAATGATATCCGGTGAAAATCCTCCACCGTTATCGTATATCTTAAGAAGATTGCCCTTTTTACTCTGTGTGCACTCGAGCGTTATTTTAGTACTAAGAGCATCTATGGCATTGTTAATAATGATTAAGATTACCTGTTCCATTTCACTGATCGAACCGTAAGCACATGCTTTTTCATCGAGATTAAATGTTATGGATACCTTGTTGTTTTCTAATCTGCTCCCAAGCAGATGCATACTGTCTGTGATGGCTTTTTTGAGGGTAAATACCTCCATCTTTTTGTCACTTTGATCATCATTCAAAAAGTTTTTAAAGATATCAATGGTTTTTGACATGAACTCTACTTGATTATGCATGTTGCTAAACAGCTTGTGCTGATACTCTTGATCGACACTTCCCATCATACTTTTTACCGTTAAATCGGTGATGCACAGCTCGATAATGTTGAGGGGCTGTTTCCACTGGTGGGCTATATTGTTGATCATCGTCCCCATTTCAATAAACCGTGACTGCTTCATCAAAAGAGCATCTTTAATTCTATTGTTCTCTTTTTCGATCTCTTTTTTTTCCATCGTTTCATCAATGTTGTGCTGCATATGGAGAAATCCGTTGACAATCTCTGATATAACATCATCCCTATGCCTGTTAATAGACTCAAAAACGAGTTTATCCCCGGGTATATAGCCTTTGATCTCGGAAGCAATTTTCCGTAAAGGGGTAAGAAGCTCTTTTAATAGACGCATTTCTAGGTAAAAATACAACGTGAGCAATACAATGAGAATGGTTCCAACCATGTAATATTTCATAGAAAGTTCTTTGAGCGTATGGTGCGCATACGCTATTTGAAGCGTTCCTAGCTTGTTTTTCTCATTGCCTTCTCCCGGGGTATAAACGGCTTTTTCATAGGTTAAATTATACGGATCATCCAGCGTGTATTCGGATGACTTGACTTCGGAAATTAGGATTCCATTTTGGTCTTTAAAGGTTATATTCTCTAAATGATAGTCGATCAGCATACTTTTGAGAAACTCATCCATATTGAGATGCTGATTGTCTTTGTTGATAAAATACCATATGCTCACTTTTGATGAAAGTGATTCAGATATTATTTTAATGTGCTTTTTCTCGGATTGTATAAAGGAGTCATTTACCAGTGTATAAATAAACATACCGCTGAGAGTAAAGATCATGGAGAGGGCAATAACAATGAACAACAGCAATTTGCGTTGTAATGAAATTGTGCTAAATGTCTTTATAAAGCCTTTATATGATGTCAAAAAATAGTCCCTACTGTCTATAAGATAAAATAGTGATTTTATACTTTGAAATTGATTGTATAAAGTATTGTAGGACGTATTGCTTTAGAGATGTATTAACTATGTTTTTTGTTAAATAATTATGTCGTCAAAATCGTGGTTTGTTTATGGAAAAAGTTTTGCAGAATTCATCGGATAGCAATAATGGTCCTCTACAACAGCTATTTGCGATCGAAATGGTAGATCGAGTGGGTAAAACTGAGCTTTTTCTCTTTCCACGCGAAATAGGAGCTTTTGAGATGTTTTCCCTCATTAGAGAGTTCATGGACGATTTGGTGAATGTGATCCTCATCCGATTGACACAGTTCGGTAGACATATCACAGTCGAATACGATTCGATTCGGGGTACTTTCACGCAGATTAGCGAGAAATTCGGGTTGGTTTTGTTTGGAACAGTAATGGGTTGCTTTGAGGTTGGTACATGCGATATCTTTGCAATGGTACATACTCACCATTTGTTTGGCAGTACCCGGAAGCAACTCTTCTTGGATCGTCACTTCACCGCCGATGAGTTTGAATGACATTCCTGTTGCGTCGGTCCCTGTGATGGGCAATACCGCCTTATGTTTGTAGGATTCCGTTCCGATTTGTCCTTCGGCGGGTGATAGTTTCCAATCACCGATAAGGGCGTCTTCCATCCAAGCAAACAGTTCCCACGCGCTTGCTTCGGCTGCATGGGCTGAGGTGATGAGAGCAAAAGATGTCAATAGGGAGAGGATCAGTTTTTTAAGCATCATGATTCCTTAGAGCTTTTCGGCACCTTTTTGGGTCAGTACGACGGTCACGCCGTCTTCTTTGATCTCGATAACACCGTCATTTTTTAGTTCATCCATCGCAATTTGAAAAGGGCGGTCTTGTTTTGAATCGAGTTTTTTTAAAATCGCGCTGATGACATCTTGTTTGGTCATGACATGACCTGCAACGGCACGACTGCTTTTGAACCAGTTCATAAACATCGTTTTGATCTCGTTTTTTTGGGTCGTTTCGATGTTCTCTTTTTTGGGCGGTGCTTTGCGTGCAAAGTTTTTGGGAGGATTTTTAAAATCTCGTTTTGGTGCAGGCTTTCTATTGACAGGTGGTTTGATGGTGTATCCTTGGTATCGTATTATCAGTTAGCGTATTGTAGTGATTTTTGCTAAAAATATGAAGATGTGGTATCTCGTTAGGGATTTTAGATAAAATATCAGACCAAGTGAATTAAAATATTTATAGCTGAGATACAAGGGATCGCATGAAAGAGTTGAACATATTTGATTTAAAACTCGCGTTTGAACAGGACATCAAAATGGCTCTCTACACGCTTGAGCGTTACAACGTTGAAGCAAATCTTGCTTTGGTTGCCTGTGATGATTATGATATCGACAAAGTGCATTTGATGGACAGCGTGCGACAAAGCGATATTATCAAAAAAGTGAATGAACATTACATCTCCGTGTTGTTTACCTTTGTGGATCATGTGGGTGCTCGACGTGCTTTGGATAAACTGGTGAATCTCTATAAAGAGTATGATTTGAAAGGGAGTCTCATCATTTTAAAAAAAGGGGAAACGATTGAGGGTGTTTGCGAACGCTTGTTAGAAGCCAACCATATTATCCATCGAGATCCTGACAATAATATATATTGCGAATTCGATTACGCGCTCACGCAATAAGAAAAGGGGTTACCCCTTTGATATCAAGCAAACTTCTTACGGATCATTTTAAAATGTACGAAGGAGATTACTGCTATCACACTCATAAGTACGGCAAATTGAGAATTTTCCAATCCTGCTGATTTGGCACCTAGTGCGAATCCAAAAAGCAGAAGAAGAAAAAGTGTCATAAATCGAGAAAAAAGTTTGGTTGTTTTCATTGATACGGCTCACTTAAATTATTGGATAAGCTAAATCGGCAATTAAACGATATTCTTTACCCCCTTTATTATGAAATTCTCCTCTTTTGATTTTTTCCAGAATAAAATGCATGGTTGATTTGAAGCAGTGGGTATAAAATGCAGTTTATTTCTATTTATAAATATAATATTGCAATAAAATGTAAAAAAACTATCTAAAATATTATACAATGGTAAAATTAAAAGATATGGAGGATGCTGTGGTTAGAAATCTCTATAACGAGTTGTCGAGAATGGAATTGAAATATCATGAACTCTTGGAACTTGACGGGCATAGAATCTTTCTAGCCGCCACCGCACTTATACCCGAGGGGATAGAAGAAGCGATGCATATCAAAAGACTTGCAGACGAATATCGGTTATGTACGGTATGGGATGGAGAAAATATTGAGATTTTACGTTGTCATCAGGCCACATAGAAGCATCGTTTGAGCTTTTTTGAATAGCCGTTTATGTTAGAGATGCATAAACCGCTATAGAGATTTCGAGTGGCGAAATCTCGTCTTTTATCCGTCTAAAAATGTTTCCCACTTCAATGGATTCCATTGATAGGAAGCAGGGGAAACTTGAGGCGGTATAGGAGGGATCGGTGTAGCCGATGGGATGATGAGTATCGGCGGAGCAGGTGTGATCTCCGGGATGGGAAGCATCGGATCGCCAGAGGCTTCATCCATGTATGCTATGCACTGTCCTCTTTTGTCACGAAAGATCCCTTTATAAATGATACCAAGATGTTGGGCGTCGTAGGTGAAGATATTACCGTCACGTATGAACGCCCTGTAGCAATTTTTACGGTCATAGATGACACCATTATAAAGCCATCCGATTGTTCGCCCATGACGGTTAAATATAGGGTTCATTACTGTTTATCCTTCCGTCGGATTTTTCAAGGGTATTGATTATAGCAAAATTTAATAATAAAAAAATCATATTCAGTATTCTTAAACAGCAAAAATCTATATTTTGTTGATTGAACATATATTGCATAGTTAGCACAATATGATTGTATAAACATAAGGAGCAATTGATGGCTGTTATTATTACCGACTCTTGTATAAATTGTGACGCCTGTATAGAAGAGTGTCCAGCGACTGCGATTGTCAGTGCCGATGAGTCGCCGCTCAGTAAGGGTGAATACACCTATGTGAAACCTGATAAATGTATCGAGTGTGTAGATGCTGCAGTTCCGAAGTGTGCCGATGTCTGTCCTACGGAGGATTGTATTATTTGGGATATGCCCTACATCGCAGAGTACAATGATTACTTTGTCCTAAGCGATCGCTACGTGATCCGTGAACATAAGAAGAGGGGGTTGATGTCTCCTGAGGTAAACCCGCAACCGTGGCGCGAGGGTATTACGATAGAGCAAAGAGAAGGGCATGTGAGTGTCGGTAAGACGTTGAAACTTTATAATTAGGTTTTTTTTCCTTATCTTATTTCGGAAACGGGAGCATCATCCGCACCCGTTTTTGATACTCCTTATAGGTCTTCCCCATCGTTGCAACTAAATCCCTCTCTTCATACGTAAGACCGATAAAAATATAAAGGGTAAGTGTGAGTGAGAGCATCAAATGCGAATAGGACATAGCCGGTGTCAGCCATAGTCCGATCAGCACTCCCAGCTGGATCGGATGGCGTACAAATTTGTAAAACAATTTTTCTTTAAAATCAGCGGGCGGGGTAGGTTTATTGAGTAGATTTAAATAAATTTGCTGTAACCCGAAAAGTTCAAAATGGTTGATGATAAAAGTAGAAAAGAGCGAAAAGATCCAGCCGAACAGATATCCGGCTGTTAATAAGGTTTTTCCTATTCCATTATCCACTTGCCATAAAAATCCCTCTAACGGCTGCCAGTACAAACATATCAAGCCCAAGGCCAATCCTGAAAAAAGGACATAGGTACTTCGTTCTGCCGCTTGTGGAATAATTTGGGTGAGATGTTTTTTGAAGAATGAACGGGCCATAACCGAATGTTGCAGAGCAAATATCAAGACTAAAACGAGGTTAATACTAAAAGCGGTAATGAATGGCACCGGATATTGCGTGCTAATGGTTCTCTCCATAAATTCCCACTCGCCGATATAGAAAATGAACCATACCTGTGCAATCAGTGCAACGCTGTAGGCAAGTATCCCATAGATAAAAATAATTAATTTGTTCATGTCTCTCTTTTACCTTGGGCTGTCGTGTAACATTATAACCTATCGTTGCGGTACGAGATACGGTAGATGGCATTCGCCTTGTCATCCGATACGAGCAGAGAACCATCGGGCAGGATCAGCAGATCGACAGGTCTTCCCCACGAAGTGATCCCTTCGAGCCACCCCTGTGCAAAGATGGTGTAGGATGGGGGAAGCCCTTTGGTAAAACGGACAAGAGTGATGCGGTAACCCAGCGGGGGGATACGGTTCCATGAACCGTGTTCGGCGATGAATATCTGATTCCGGTATTCCTGCGGAAATTGGCTGCCCGTGTAAAAACGGATCCCCAGTGCGGCAACGTGAGGGTCGAGTTCCCTGAGCGGTGGGATAAAATCTGCACACTTTTTCCCCTTGCCGAATTTGGAATCGGAGAGGTTTTTGGCGTGGCAGTAGGGAAAGCCGAAGTGCATCCCTTTTTTCGGTGCCGAGTTCAGTTCATCGCTCGGCGCATTATTTCCCATCCAGTCACGACCGTTGTCGGTGAAGAAGAGGGTGCCGCTTTGGGGGTGCCAGTCGAAGCCCACGCTGTTTCGGACACCCCGTGCAAAAATTTCGAGTCCCGTTCCATCGGGTCGCATCCGCATAATGGAGCCATAGCGCGGATCGTTTGAATCACAGACGTTGCAGGGTGCGCCTATCGGGACGTAGAGGTATCCGTCGGGGCCGAAACGGATAAATTTCCAGCCGTGGTGAGGGTTTGTGGGAAAGGAGTCGTTGACGACCACCGGATTGGGCGGATTGGCGAGGCGGCTTTCGATGGCATCAAAGCGGATGATACGGTTGATTTCGGCGACGTACAGTGCGCCGTTTCGGAAAGCGACACCGTTTGGGCTGTTAAGCCCGCTGGCGATGACGTAGCGCCGGTCGGCGCGAAAGTCGCCGTCGATGTCCTGAAAGGCGTATACCTTCCCCTCCGAACGTGTACCGATGAAGAGGGTGCCCCGCTCGCCAAGAGCGAGGGAACGTGCTCCCTCGACGTCGCGGGCGTATAGGCCGATCTGAAACCCGCTCGGCAGTTTGAGGGTATTGAGTTTTTCGGAGAGTTCGTCCGCATGGGCGGGAAAGAGTGAAATGAGAAAGAGATCGATGCCCGCAATCAGCCATGCTATCGTATACCAGACTTTACTCCACATGATCTCCTCCTGATATTTAGCCGTAGAGGTTGTTGAGTGCCGCTTCGATGGTTTTGAATTCAAACTCGAATCCCGCTTCGGGAAGCCGTTTGGACGTGACGTACTGTCCGCTCGAAATTGCTTCGGCGGCTTCGGAACCGAAGCGCAGCTGTAACAGGAATTTCGGGATTGCAAAGAGGGTAGGGCGGTGGAGAGCTGAGCCGAGCGCTTTGGTCAGACCGTAGTTGGTGGTCGGGTTCGGAGCCATCAGGTTATAGATCCCTTTCATCTCGGGGTGTTCTATGGCAAAGAGATAGGCTCGCATCAGGTCATTGATATGTACCCAGCTAAAATTCTGTTTTCCGTCGCCGATCGTCCCTCCCAGTCCGAGTTTGAAAGGGAGCAGCATCTCTTTGAGTATCCCCCCGCCGTGACCGAGGACAATCCCGTAGCGGAAGATGATCGTTCGGATACCGAGCTCTTTGCTCTTGAGCGCGGCACTTTCCCACTCTTTGGCCAGCCGCCCTAGAAAATCCTCCGCGTAGAGGGCGTGCTCTTCGTCGTACTTGCCGCTCGCCGCGTAGATCCCCACAGCCGAGGTGCAGATAAAGAGTTGCGGCTTTTGTTCCATCTTCGCCATCGCGGTGACAATCTTTTTAGCCGTATCGACACGGCTTGCGTAGAGCACTTTTTTGTACTCTTCGCTCCACCGTTTGCTGATGGAAGCACCGGCGAGATGGATAACGACATCCGCGCCCAAGAGCTTTTTGCCAAAGGCCGTCTCATCAAGATCAAAGTCGGTTGTGTGCAAGGGCGATACCTCCCACCCTTTTTCTTTGAACATAGAGACCAAATGGGTGCCGATAAAACCTCCCGCTCCGCTTATGGCTATCTTCATGACGGTATCTAGAGGGTGATCAGGAGTGCCGCTTCGGGGTTGATGATACGGAACGTGCAGCTCTCACTTATAAAGAGGGTATAGCTCTCCTCTTTTTCTTCGGCAAATCCGATGCTGACATCCAGACCGTTATAGAGGATAAAATCTCCCCCTCTTTGTGAAAGTGCCAGAATTTTGTCGTCTCCGATGTTTTCGCATACTACGAAAAAGTTTGGTCCTATCAGGGTCTCCAGACGGCTTTTGACACTGACTCCCCCTTCGCTTTCTCCGACCATTTTGATCAGTGTAGCGGTGGAGAGGACGAGTTTGTAGGGCCCTTCGACAAATTCGGCTCCGAAAGCGGCGATCATCGAGGCGACCGCATCGATCAGCCCCTTGGTATGTTTGGCATGGATGGATTTGCGCGGGATTTTGTTCAAAATCCCTTCGATATCCGCCTCTTTCACCCCATCAAGAATCAGCGAATTCTCAACCGCGCTGAAACGGTTGGAAACTTTTTTGAAGACCGAGTCGTCAAAATCGGGTTTGTCCCGCTTGAACGCTTCGACAATCGATTTGGGCAGATCGAAATCGTACCGTATTTCCACCATCGGAATGGGTTTTCTTACCGATAGCGTCAGTTCTTCCGAGGATGTGAGTGTTTTCAGGTTGCCCGTCGCGACGGCATCGGTTTCAAAAGGGACAGGGGTAAACCCGACGAGACTGCGCAGTTTCAGCCGCTGGCTGAGCAAGGGGGTGAATACACTATCAATCTGAGTCCAGACAGCCGCCGCAATCGGAGAGGTTTCGCGATTTAAAAATTTCATTGTCAACTCCTTAGCTATTGTTACCGATTTTCAGTGTCCCCGTTGGCGCTGCAACGATTTCGGGACTGCCCTGAACGGTTTGATCCGTGTTGCCGGACTCCTGAACGATGATATCGCCCTCTGTGAACATAAATTTTTGCATCATTTCATTCCAAACAGGAGAATTGCGTCTAAGCCATTCGAGTCCCATGCACGCGTGTTCGATCTCTTCATCCCTGTTGTGTTCCATGATCGCTTTTGCTGAGGGGTCGTTTGAGGCTTCTGCGCGCTGGTTGTACCAATCTATTGCTTCGAGCTCTTCCATGGTACTTTGGATAATGCGGTGATAATCTTTTGTAAATTCTGAGAGTTTAGTGGGATCTTCGTGAAAACCTTCGTGTGCCATAACTGCCCCTTTACGTTCAATCCTGATATCCCTAATAGTACAGAGGCAAAAGAAAGGATGTCAATAAGATTTGACGGGAAGTGTTTCTTTTAATTTTCAATTAAGAAAGCATTAGTTGAAAAAAAAAGCTGTATTACTATTCCATCGAATGGTGCAGGTGGCAGAGGAAGGGGTCGCGCAGGCTACGGTTTAGTTGCGACAATCAGACGGAGTATATCAAAGACTTTGTTTTGGGATGAGAGAATCCTTAAACCGGAATTTTCGATCCCTTTTTGGGTTTCTCTGAGCATCGATGTCCCCAGCAGCGGTTTGGAAAATCTCTCCATCCCCCAAAGGATGGCATTAAGCCCTTTTGAATCGCTTTTCATGTGTTCGAGAAAGATCGCCTTGCCTCCGGGTTTAAGGACGCGGTAGAGTTCGTGCAGCCCTTTGTCGGGATGGGGAACGGTGCAGAACACAAAGGTACTGATGATCGTATCGAAGGTATTATCAGGAAAGCTCATCGCTTCGATGTCCATTTCGATCAAAGTTATATGAGTTAGACCTATTTGAGCCGCTTTTCGTCTGGCTATGTTGAGCATTCCACTGCTGAAATCGATCCCGATCAAATCGGAAGTGTAGGGATAATAGGAGAAGTTTTTCCCCGTACCGACCCCCACTTCAAGAATTTCCCCCTCCGCTTTTGCAATCACCTCACTCCGAAGATGGGAGAGATGCAATAGTTCCAAAGGCCACTGGAGCAGATCATAGAGTTTGGCGATACGAGTATATCTTCGGGCTGTTTCATGTTCCATTTGGCTCTCCTTCAAGCACTAAAGTTAATCTTTTCCGGTTAGCTCAAAACTTATACTTGATTCTACATCTTTTTCGATAAGAAATAATAATGGATAATTGTATACGTGATGGAAAAGTATTACGTTGGAGCAAAGAAAAGGGCATGTGTGTCTGGACACATGCTTCTTTCATTCCCACTCGGAAGAGGGGGAGTTTTTACTTTTTGAAGTTATTAAATATTTTACTAATTTCTAATGATAAAAAGCAGATTTGCATTGTAAACATAGTCGACAATGCATCACATAGTATGATCTGAATTTACTATTTAGATAAACTTATATTATTGTATTTTTCGATAACACCGAATATACCATTCGTCACTTTTAGAGTTGCTTGACATATTTCCTTGACGATTTTTACCACCGGAATAGTCAAAATAGATTCGCCATGCGGAATTATGTGAAGCTTCTGATGAGGTCCAGTACAAATCGTTTGCGACATATTGTAAATCCGCTTGTTCAAAGAAAAGATCGAATAATAGTTCTTTATCGGGCAAAGTCCAATCGCTATAGCCGTTTAAATAAAGTGTTTCACAGTAATGCATTGCCCCGTTCCAAGAGCGCTTCACACGAATAACATCTTCATTATCCTGCCACATAATATTCGTTTGCGATGATTTTTTGGGCTCGCGGTAGGGTGCTTGCGTTATGACAGGTTTATTGGCATAAGGTGCTGCCAAGATTGGCTGGAATCTTTCCGTCTGTGCGATGGACATTTCTTTTTTCGGAGTATTTTCCGATGGTACGGGGGGCTGACTGGCAACTTCGGGCTTTGTTTCCACACTCTCTTCAGTATCTGATGGAGCAGAAAGGATGCGCTCGTTCTCGTGTATGATCTCAATGTTTCGCTGTGCCGTTTTATCACCGTTCGCAGCTGCCAACGTAAACCAGTATAAGGCTTGTTTTTGATCTGAGTCTACGCCGATCCCCCGATCATAAAAACGTCCCAAACTCATTTGGGCAAAAATATTTCCGCTTTGGGCCGCTTTTTTGTACCAATACATCGACTGCTGCAGATCGATCCCGACTCCATACCCTTTTTCGTAGATTTCCCCTAAAGCCTGTTGAGCGTTTTCTGCCCCGAAATAACCCATCACTTGAAAACGTGTCACATCTAATGTCGATATATCCTGCAATCTATCGCCCTTCGTTTGTACAAATCCGAAGTAAAAGAACACTGTCCCTAGCAAGATAAAAAAGAGACGAACGGTTTGTTTGTAGGTAGTAGTCTCTTCCTGCGCGAGCATTTTCATCGTAGGGTCCTCCATGTTCTTGGCCTCCATATTTTTGGCCTCCATTCCATTTGCTCTCATCAAAGGGAATAACACTTCTAGTCTTTTAATTTGTTTGCCTTCCTCGTCGGATATCATTTTGGAGATCAAATCACCCCAGCCTTTTGGACCGAGTTCTTCCACCTTTTTCTCAACATCGCTACCCTCAATCCACATCTCACCGGTGATCAAAAAATAGAACAGCTCCCCGATTATTCTGATCTCTTTTTCTCGGCTTTCCCGGGACGCTCGGATACACAATCCGTCATTGAAAAGGAGCTGTACACTTTGCGTTTGCGCTGTGAAATAGACCTCGTGAGGCGACAGATGGTTGATTCCGAAATTATGGTTTTGAAGCCATTGGAACAGACGGACTGTTTCTGTAGCAATTGCCTTTAGCGTATTTTCATCGGATCTCGACCATCGGGAGAAGGGGCGGCCCTTGGGCGGTTCCGTCACAACATAATAAACTTCATTTTCGTGAATGAAATCATAAATCGGCGCGACCTGACCTACATTGATTTTTTTGATCTCTCCTGCGATCTGCCCGAGCCGTTGAATCTCTGCCAGATCTGTGGCACTGTCGCCGGATTTTGGATAAATGTCGATCCAGACTTCTTTGCTATGACGCATCTCTTCGGCAAGAACACGTTTTTGCCTTCCGGCCTCTTCCATTTCTCTGATCACCATATAGTTATGAATAAATTTTTGCTCTTGTGACGGATACTCGCTCATTAAACTCCATTCAAATGTAATACATTGCCGCACCGTCGAAAATCAATTGATTAGTACATACGATCTGAATTTCATATCCCGGATGTTTTCCGTTTCATTAATGAACGTTTTGCCGCCATGGTAGGTTTCATAGTCGCCGCTCCAGGCATACGTGCAGCCCCCTGGTTCCGCATCGCTCTTGAGATAGATGGCGTATTGCTCTCCCGGTTTGACCATCGGCCCATAGTGTCCGAAATACAACCGCGTTGTGGGAGAAATTTCATTCGGATGCAACTCCCGGGTGTAATAGCTATGCGGCCCCAATCTTCCGTTTTCCATCGTGACTAAAGAGACATGCAGGCTTTTCGTGGGAGTGCACCGATGGTGTTTTATGTCTATCAGATCGAATGCTATGAGCCTACCGCTTTGGGCAATCGAGAAAGACTGGGCTACCGTCTGATTGGCTGTGATTTCCAACCCTCCTCTACCGCCTACAAGGGTATGTTCCTGATCTATTTGGGTACCGTATTTTTTGATCGGTTTTTTTGTCACGTAAACTCCTTTTCCATCGTGTGTCTGCAGCGATTCGGCTTGCTGGGCGAGTTGTTTGTCACAGATTAATCGCTCTAAAGAAGCAATCCTCCCCCTGTGCTTATTTTTCTGATAAAACGCTATAGCCTGACTTTCTAGAACATACGATTGCAAAAAATCGGATGGGGCACTGGTGTTGATTTTGAAAAAAGTATCGTAGTCATTCTCTCTGATGCTGCTTAACATCATCTGGTGTAACAAATGGACGATGCCGATATACTTATTTTCAAGCAATCGCAGTGATGAAAGGTATTCATTGTATTCATTGGCAGAAATATTCCCTTTTGATTCCAAAGACAAGCCTTGTTCGCGTAAGGATTTGCTTTGAACGCTGTATGCGAATATTTTGTCTTTTAGAATCTCATAATGAACGAAGGTTTCGAATTTAGAATTTGCATCGTAGAGTTTATTGCCTAACAAAGAATAGAGGGTTGGATTGTTTTGGGCTAGAAGAAATGTTGTCAACGTCGACAGAAGGAGAAATTTTGTGGACACTGTTGAGCCTTTTATATGCCGTTTTATATCTAGAAATGTTATTATATCAGAACAAAAAAAAATATTATTATGTATTAATGTTGAAAAATTTAATGGAATGAAATAAGTATATCTCTCTCAATGTTTTTTATCTGTTATTGTAATCCTGTGTTGTGTTAGATTGAAATTATCTAATATTTTAAACGTGGGGTGAGAGAGGGGTAATAAAAAAGTGAAGATTGAATACCTGACCACATAATCCCTCTATGCATGCCTATTTTCTCAAGCGGAAACATGAATAACGTGGACATTGAGGATAATAGAACGTTAATTATTTTTTTATACCTTTTTATGTTTTTTTATTTTATAATAAACAATATTAATTTTGATTGTTAGATGAGGTGTAAAGCGTGAAATATAAAATTTGTTTTTTAATTATATTTATATTTTTTAATTTTGGGCATTTGAATGCAGACATTCTTGAAAGTTTAATTGGTTCATACAGAAATCATATAGATATCCAAGGAACATATAAAGGTGGTATATACACTCCACCGGATAAAGATTTTGAATTTACTGTTCCATCACTTGTTGAGCCAGGCTATAGAATTAATGACTTTATGAATCCAAATGATAAATCACAGGGATACGTAACGTTTCTTGATGATGTTGGACAACTGTTTAGAATAGATTTTTGGGATAACTATTTAAATAAAACGCAAACACAAAGATTAGAAGAGTTAGATGAGGAAGTATTAATTACATTTAAAAAATTTATGAACAATGTACAAATAATAAAAAAAGAAAAAATATCCGATGATGTTTATTTTGTTTTTTACGATTTTCCAAAAGGTTCATCTGTTTTAGTTAATGAACATAGAATCAATGCGACTAGAGGTGTTTTATTTTTTGCAAAAGAGAATAAAATCATTGTATTGTCTCAACAATTTTTAGAATCACGCAATGATTATCGAAACTATGAAAAAGCAAAAAATTTACTTTTGTCTTTAAAGGATACAAATTTTAAATTTAGATCTATGATCCGTAATGATATACAAGATTCTAATGAACAGCTAATGATAGGTTATAAGTATCTTGAAGCTAAACAGTTCCCTGAAGCAAGATATTGGATTGAAAAATCAGCTTTACAAGGTAATGCTATTGCTGAATGGACTTTTGGATTAATGTTTCTAAGAGGTGATGGTGTTTATAGGGATTATACAAATGCAAAAAAGTGGTTCGAAAAATCATCTAGTCAAGGTAATGTAAATGCAACATATGATTTGGCTGCTATGTACAATAATGGAGAAGGGATTCAAAAAGACATTAGTATTGCAAAACAGTTATTTATAAAATGTGCAAATATTGCTCACAAAGAATCAATAAAAGAACTAATTAAAATATATAAAAAAGAGGACAACAAAAAAGAAGAAGAATATTGGATGGAGAAATTGTCAAAAATATAAGGGATAAAAAGTAGTCCATCCTCTTTTTTGCTTTTTTCGTTCCCACTCTATTTCTGTCTATTTTCTTATAATTAACATTATATTTACGGATAATTAATCTTAGCTTTGATATAATTT